>DAWCEJ010000137.1:0-4464 GCA_052274955.1 Collinsella sp. | reverse complement strand
CGTCCGTGAACTTTTCCGCTGGGCGAGCCATAGCCGCCGCGCACCGATAGGGTAAGGCGGCGGCTTGAAATTGGTGCTATATTCAGCTTGAGTTGTTTAATGCTAGTACGGGAGGCTGATATGGGGCTGTTCAAGAAGAAAAACCCGCAGGATGCCTTTGATCCCGATGTGTTTACCATCACGGATACGATTTTGGACCCGCCGCGGTTTACGTTTTTGCCGGCTATCTACCAGGATGCCACGCGTCGCAAGTGGGCCGTGCATCAGCGCGGCGGCGAGCCGAAGATTTTTGACTATGCGGACGTGCTGCAGTGCGAAGTGGCAGAAGCTGGCAATCCGGAGGCCGAAGAAGCGGTCTCTAAACAAGAATTTGCCCAGCGTATTCTGGCAAATCCCGCCAAGGCGGCAAAAATGAACGCTGCCAAGCGTAATATGTGTCTTGGTATGGGCGTTGTTGTGGCGGTTCAGACGGGAAAAGGCAAGGTCTCCAAATTAGAGATTCCCGTTATGACCGACGAAGTTAAACGCGATTCAAACCTATATAAGTCGTATCGGAATGTCGCCGAGAAGATCAAGGCCGAATTTGATGCCATGGGAGGGCTGGCCTAATTTTGGCGGCATACGTTTCTGAATGAGGAGTCTGTGCAATGGCAGGCGAATCTTATGCAATCCCCCCCAAAGATCGTGCTGTTGAGGGAATTCTTTGGTATATCCAGCACCATCAGCTTGCCGCCGGCGATCGCCTGCCGGCTGAGCGAGTCCTGTGCGAAGAGATTGGCGTTTCGCGTACGGCGTTGCGCGCTGGCATCACACGGCTCATCTCGTGTGGAACGCTCGAGAGCCGTCGCGGATCGGGTACATATGTGTGTCCTCCCAAGCCGCTGAACATCTTCCAGGAAACGTATAACTTTTCCGATGCCGTGCGGACTGTCGGCCTGCACCCCTCTTCTCGTCTGGTTTCCACCGGGACCATCGAGGCGGATGAGGCGCTTGCCGACAAGCTTGGGGTGGCTGTGGGCGCTCCTTTACTCCGCATGCAGCGCATTCGACTTATAGAGGGCGAGCCGGCGTCAATCGAGACTGCTCACGTTAACCTGTCCCTGTGCCCATCGCTTCTCGAGCACGATTTTGAGTGTGAGAGCCTTTACGATGTCTTGCTCAAAGAAGGTGGCGTGCGTGTTGAGCATGGACGTGAGCATATCTCCATCTCGCGTTTGAACGCCGAAGAGGCCGAGCTGCTCCAGCAAGAAGAGGGAACGCCGGTGTTCTATGAGAGCACGATCGAATTTGATAAGGACATGCGTTTTGTGGAGCATTGCAAATCGGTGATTTTGCCCACAAAGTTCCGCTTTGCCGATAACGGCGAAAAGAACGGCATGAGGAGCGTGGCAGGTGAACAATGGCTGAAACAGTAGATGCCACCCCGGTTTATATGCGCATTCGACGCCGCATCGAGGAGCGTATCGAGCGCGGTATATATCCCACGGGTTCCATGATTCCGTCCGAGAATGAACTTGCCGAAGAGTTTGACACGACGCGCCTGACTATTCGAAGCGCTGTCGATGAGCTGGTTCGGCGCGGGCAGATTCGACGCGTCCGCGGAAAGGGCGCGTTTGTGGCGCAGAAAGTACCCGTTGCCTACGAGCGAACAGGAGGCTTTCGCGAGTCGGTTCGTGCTTCGGGCGGCGAGCCGTCCGTCCGTATCCTCGCGCGTTCCAAGCGTTATGCGGGCCCATATTATGCCAACCTGTTTGGCATTGCCGAGGACGATTTGTTGTATTCGATTCGGCGTTTGAACTGCGTCAACGGCGATCCCGTATCGATTGAGATGGCGTTCATCCCGTGCCGGCTGTTTCCCACAATCGAAGATATTGACGTGTCGGTCTTCAGCTTGTACGAGACCTATGAGATGCTAGGCCGAAAGCCGGTCATGGCTCAGGAGAAGCTCGATATCGAGGCGGTGGGCGCACGCGACGCGGGCTTGCTCGGCTTGGAACAAGGGGATCTTGTTTTGCTTTTGGAATGTGTGAGCTATGACGCGAGCGGTCAGGCTATCGAGTACGTAAAGTCCTTCAATCGTGGCGATGCGGGCGGCTACACCTATACGTACTAGCTGGTGCTTTGCATCACGCGCGGTATCAGCCGGTCTGTTTGGGCAATTTGACCGACTGTATATACAACCTTACAGGGCTCAAAATCGACCGTTCGCCGAAGGGGATAAATTAATCGATAAAGAGGTATCAAAAAGCCGTAATCTGTAACTGTGATTGGTATCAAATACTAATGATTTGTTACGAGGTGAGACGATGAAGATGCTCGATTACGTTCAGCTTGCCCATGTGCGTATGGGAGAGAACCTCGAGCGTTCGTCTGAGCTGGTAGCGTAGCTCGTTGATATTTTCCAGTCCGGTTCTTTTGACGCGCTGCGCATCGTTGCTTCGGGTTCGTCGCGCCATGCTGCGGATTGCGCCCGCGATTACCTGCAAGATGCGCTGCAGATGCAGGTGTCCGTTGTGACGCCCGAGGCCTTCGTCGATTTTGAACACACCTATCCACAGCATGCGCTTAACATTGCCGTCTCGCAGAGCGGCTATTCAACCAATACGATTGCGGCGCTCGATTACATGCGCGCACACGATATGGCTGCAGTTGCGCTCACGGCAAACGTCGAGGCACCCATCAAGGAATACGCTGACATCGTTCTTGACTACGGTGTGGGCGTCGAGTCGGTGGACTTTGTGACTCTGGGCGTCGAGGTTCTCGATGAGTACCTGGTGCTCTTTGGTATTTACGGCGGTCATGCGCGCGGAACGATTGACGCCAAGGGCGTTGCTCAGCGTCTTGACGACCTGCGCGAGGCTATCCAGGCCAATGCCGTGATGTGCAAGACCGCCGAGGCATATGTCCAAGACCACATGCTCGAGCTTTCTGAGCACACGCCCGCTATGGTCGTCGGCAACGGCCCCAACTACGGTGTTGCCGAGGAGGCAGCGCTCAAGCTGAGCGAGACCATCAAGATTCCTGCCATGCATCACGAAGGCGAGGAGTTCGTCCACGGTCCCGAGATGCAGATCGTTCCGGGCTATCTGGTGTTTATCGTCGACGATCCGCAGGGGTCGGAGCGTCTTGCGGATATCGCCGATGCGCTATCGAACGTTACGGCAAAAACGGTGCTGCTCACGGCCCATCCCAAGGGTAGGGCTCACGAGGTTGCGGTGCCTCAGGTGGCTCCGCTGCTCAGCGCAATTCCCAATCTTGTGTTCTTCCAGACGGTTGCGGCCATGATCGCCGAGCGTCTGAAGTCATGGGACGTGCACCCGTATCTCGATGCCGTCTCCAAGCAAATGGAGGTCAAGGCAGAGGGCTACGAAGAGTCAATCAATGCGCTTAAGGCCAAAGCGGCTGAGTGTTACGGAATGTAAGCGGGTTTTGATGCCCGTTGGCATGGGGGATGTGGAAACAACCCCAGAAAGGAGAGACAAATGAAGGAAACCGAGAAGATCGAGATCATGCATTTCGACCAGGAGGGCTACCTCGAGGACGGCAAGGCGCTCTACGAGACCGGCAAGAAGATGACCGCGCTCGCCGACAAGGTCGCCGACGAGGGCTACGACGCCGTGTTCCTGATGGGCGTCGGCGGCACCTGGGACGAGCTCATGCAGCTCGAGTACCTCATGAACAAGTTCGGCGACCGCGACCTCGAGGTCTACCTGATCCACGCCGCCGAGTGGAACGTCTCCGGCCACAAGCGCATGACCGAGAAGTCCGTCGTGCTCACCGCCTCCGAGTCCGGCACCACCCCCGAGGTCCTCGAGGCCGTCAAGAAGATGAAGGGCATGGGCGTGCGCGTCTACGCCATGACCAAGCCCGAGGGCCCGATCGGCCAGGCCGTCGGCGCCGAGAACTGCGTCGCCATGGCTTCTGACCATGGTTCGGGCGGCTGCGAGAAGGGCTACTACCTCGCCGACTGCTTCGGCCTGCGCCTGCTCAACCGCCGCGGCTGCTTCCCCAAATTCGACCTGTTCATCGAGCAGACCAAGGACATCTGGAAGGACATGCTCGACATCCGCAAGAGCTTCGAGCCGCGCGCCGAGGAGCTCGCCAAGAAGTACGCCCTGGCCCCCTACACCATGTTCATCGGCTCCGGCGCCCTGTGGGGCGAGACGATCCTGTTCTCGATGTGCATCCTGGAGGAGATGCAGTGGAAGCGCACCCGCTACATCACCTCGGCCGACTTCTTCCACGGCACCCTCGAGCTCGTGGAGCCCGGCGTCCCGGTCTTCCTGTTCATGGGCGAGGACGAGAACCGCAAGCTCGACGAGCGCGTCCGCGCCTTCCTGCCCCGCGGCGTGACCGGCGACACCGACATCAACATCATCGACACCGCCGAGTTCGCGATCCCCGGCCTTGCCGCCGAGTTCCGCGTCATCGTCTCCCCGTGGATCCTGTCTCTTCTACACATCT
>DAWCEJ010000136.1:0-2714 GCA_052274955.1 Collinsella sp. | reverse complement strand
TGGGGATGCACAGGACATCGTCCTTAATGAATGCGGGGCTGGTGGGATCCCAAGCGGTGTAGCCACGGGCCTCGAAGGTGGCACGCAGGCCGCCGTTGGGGAAGCTGGAGGCGTCCGGCTCGCCCTGGATCAGGTTCTTGCCCGTAAACTTGGTAATGGCGGTGCCGTCGTGGTTGGGCTCGAGGAAGCTGTCGTGCTTCTCGGAAGTAATGCCCGAAAGCGGCTGGAACCAGTGCGCGTAGTGCGTCGCGCCCTTGGAGATGGCCCAGACCTTCATGGCGTGGGCAACGGCGTTGGCCACATCCAGGTCAAGCGGCTCACCGTCCTCGAGGGTTGCAGCAAGGCGCTTCCAAATGTCCTTGGGGAGGTAGTCCTTCATGACTTCCTCCGAGAACACCATGGTCCCGAAGCGGTCAGTAAGTTCGGCCATACGGAACTCCCTTCGTATCGGCACCGCGTGAGAAGCGGTGTTGATTACTAACGAACGAGTCATAGATTAGGCTCGTCGTGTTTCCGCAACATTACCGTTATGTTGCTGTCACGAAACCAATCAATGAGGTTACCGCATCGCGGCGGCGTTGCCGCCCTCAACAGCCAATCAACTGTATAAATTGCAGACCTCTCCCCATGGTTTAAGGGTAGTCAATTTGGGATGGGGCTCTATTAACTGGTATTTCGTATCAGATACCAGTCTTTATAGCCCCATCCTAGATTGACCGCTCTGCTATAGGGAATGTCGATAGCAAGGCATCTTTGATTGGTATCCCCGAATAGCGAGTGAAACTCCACCGTGACACAGTGGTGCTGTAGAATCCTTACAACACATCACACTATTACGTATCTAAAGGAGCACGATATGCGCGTCGACGAGGTTTTTAAGCAGGCAGCATCCCAGGGCACCGCACCCGTTTCGTTTGAGATGTTCCCGCCCAAGGGCGAGCTGACCCTCAACACGGCTCGCGAGGTGGCAGGCAATCTGTGCAAGCTTTCGCCGAGCTTTGTCTCGGTCACCTGCTCTGCCGGCGGCTCGGGCAACGGCGCCACCACCGCCCCCATCGCGCATATGATTACGAGCGAATTCAATACGCCCTCGGTGGCGCACCTCACCTGCGTGGGCCGCTCGCACGCCGATATCGCCGCCAAGATCGACGAATACCGCTCCGCCGGCGTAGAAAACATCCTGGCCCTGCGCGGTGATCTACCCGCTGGCGCGACCGAGGATGACAAGCCCGCCTCGGACTACGCCTACGCCCGCGAGCTCATCCCCGAGCTCGTCGACGCCGGCTTTTGTGTGGGTGCCGCAGCCTACCCCGAGGGCCACATTGCCTGCGAGGACCTCAACCTCTCGGTCGAATACCTCAAGCAAAAACAGGATGCCGGTGCGAGCTTCTTCGTGACGCAGCTCTTTTTTGATAACGAGTGCTTCTACCGTTTTCGCGAGCTTGCGGACAAGGCGGGCATCACCGTGCCGATTACCGCGGGCATCATGCCGTTTATGGGCAAGTCGCAAATCAGCCGCATGGTCTTTATGTGCGGTGCGTCGCTGCCCTCCCCCGTCATCAAGATTCTCGCCAAGTACGAGAACGACCCCGAGAGCCTGCAGGCAGCCGGTGTAGATTATGCCGCCCGTCAGCTTTGCGACCTCAAGGAGCACGGCGCCGCCGGTCTGCACCTGTACACTATGAATCGTCCTGCGATCGCCGCGACCATTATGGAGCGCCTGGGGTAATGGAAAAACCGCACATCGATACAACCACTGTCGAAGTGCCGGCCGACCTTGCGTCGCCGGCGCTTTACCGTGTCGATGCTACGTACCATCCCCGTGTCGACCGTGCCGAGATGCTGCGGTATCTGGGTTACGGCGGCCAGCAGATTGAGCCCGAACTGTCACGACGTATTGAGCTTGTCGTTGAACGTCTGGAACTGGACATTGAGCCCCGCGGCGTGCGGCGCGTGTTTACCGTCGACGCCACGGGCGTGGACGAGCAGGGAGAGCCTTGCATTCGCTTGGTTGGCACCAACGTTGAGCTGCGTGGTCGCGACATCTATCGCCATCTCAAAGACGCCCGCTTTGCCGCGCTCATGGCATGCACCCTCGGCATGGACGCCGAGCGTCGTCTGCGCACCACGGGAGCCCAGCAGCCCCTGGAGGGAGCCGTGCTCGACGCCGCATGCTCTGCCTATGTAGAAGCCGCCATCGAGCAGATGGACCAGCAGGTTAAGGCTGCGGCCGCCGCACACGGACTCGCCGGTAACTGGCGCTTTAGTCCCGGCTACGGCGACTGTCCGCTTACGGCCCAGCGCTCGATCGTGGCTGCGCTCAACGCCACGCGGCTCATCGGGCTTACCGTCACGCCCACCAGCCTGCTCATGCCCACCAAGAGCGTGACCGCGGTGATCGGTCTGTTCGACGGCGAGGTCCACGACGCCCAGAGCCGCCCCACCTGCAATATCTGCCGCATGCGCGAGAACTGCCGCTTCCGCGCCGCCCACACCACCTGCTATTCCAGCCATTAGGAGCCCTCGATGTTTACTCCGCTTATCACTCATGATTCTGACGGCACTGCATTGGCGGCACCCGTTGATGCCGCACGTCGCAACGGTGCCACGTACAAGACGCGCACGATCGACGATCTGCGCATCAAGGACGCTCGCCTGCGTGCGGCCATCGAGGGCACGGGGCATCTGCTGTTCGACGGCGGCATGGGCACCAT
>DAWCEJ010000135.1:0-3814 GCA_052274955.1 Collinsella sp. | reverse complement strand
GCGCTTTCTTCCTGAACGACAACGACGCCGACGTCCTCGTTGTCTCGTGGATCTTCGACGTCGACTGCGAGCGCATCGCAGACACGCCGGATCTTGTCGCCTTTGGCGGAGTCACGCGTGCGCACGACATGCAGGTACGCCTCAAGTACGCCGGCATCGATGCCGCGATTATCTCGGACGTCGCGCAGGCGATCGGCGCCGTGGCAGACGAGGCCGCCGATGACACCTTCTACGCCGTCGCCAACTACACGGCCTTCCCGCCGCTGGTCAAGGAACTCGACGGGCTTAAAGACGACGATGCAAGCTCGATTGTCTCCCACGCCATAACGCGCGCCGATGGTAGCGCTGTCCCCACCGATATTGCGCCGGTCGAGCTTTCGCGCCCCCTGCGTATCGTCTACCTGTACCCCGATGCCCTCAACCTCTATGCCGACGGCGGCAACGTTATCGCCCTCGAGCGCCGCTGCGCCTGGCGTGGCATTCCCGCGCGTGTAGACGAGGTCCGTATGGGCGAAACGCTTGATTTGACCGATGCCGATATCGTCATGATGGGTGGCGGCTCCGACCGCGACCAGCTAGCCGTGGCACACGAGCTGCTCGCCCAAAAAGACAAGGTCGCGGCCTATGTTGAGGATGGCGGCTCGCTGCTTGCCATCTGTGGCGGCTATCAGCTGCTCGGCCGTTCGTACTATATGGGCGAGGATCGCATCGAGGGTCTGGGGGTCATTGCCGCCGAAACCGTACGCGGCTCCGACCGCCTGATCGGCAACGTCGCCGTCAAGACCGACCTGGCACCCGAGCCCTTTGTCGGATTCGAGAACCACGGCGGCCGCACGCTTTTGGACGTCGATGCCACGCCGCTCGGAACGTCCGTCGTCGCGGGCACCGGCAACAACGGCGACGATGGCTTTGAGGGTCTGATCTACAGGGGAGTCATCGGCACGTACCTGCACGGACCAGCGCTGCCCAAAAACCCCGAACTTGCCGACTGGCTCATCGCCCACGCCCTTGAGCGCCGTGGCGACGCACAGGCCGCCGCCCTGCTGCCGCTCAAACCCCTCGACGACACCTACGAGCACGCCGCCCACGACGCCGCGATGAAGCTCCTCCCCTACCGCCCCACCACCACAAAGGGGACAGGCACCTTTGTGGTGGTTTTGACCCGCCACGGTAGTTTGTCTCGATTTGTAACATCTAGACCGTTAAAAGTCGTCGTACTGTTACAGATTGAGATGTTGGTGCCGACGCCCGCCGTCTATCTCGATCTGTAACAGATAGAGCCGATTTGCCCGCTCAGATGTTACAGATTGAGATATTTGAAAATCGGAATAAAAGCCTACTCCTGTGTGGTGGTTTTCCAGTTTGCCAACGATATACGCGCCGGCAAAAAAGTCTGCTATACTCTTTCCCGCTGTCCCCATCGTCTAGCGGCCAAGGACGCCACCCTTTCAAGGTGGATATCGCGGGTTCGAATCCCGCTGGGGGCACCATTTGAAATGCAAAGCCCGTTACCCTTGTGGTGACGGGCTTTTTTCTTCTCCAACGCCGGGATTCGAACCCGACAGGGTGCGGAGCTGAGGAAACGCGTAAGCGTTTTCCAGCGCAGCACGCAAGGAGCGGAGCGACGCAGCGAAAGCGGGCGGCGCCAGCCGCACGCGGACATCCCGCTGGGGGCACCACAGAATCTGAGAAGCCCGTTACCAATTCGGTGACGGGCTTTTTGCTACCCATACGCCGGGATTCGAACCCCGAAGGCATAAAATCACACTGTCATCCAAGGGCCCGTGGACAAAAAATAGCAAATATGAGTACTGTTACCAATTTAGTAACAGCGATTTCATGCCATCAGAAGGCGATTTTGACACAAGGCGTCCTACGGCGGAGGAATTGCAGGTATTTATCAGCTAAGTACTTGGACATATGTTGCGTAACACTGCATATTTTGCAAAAAGATAATGCTACAGGGCTTGTGACAGTACTCATATTTGACGTTTTTTGCCCACGACCCCTTATTGCGTGGGCGAATCAGTTGCAAAGCGGGATCCAAAGCGTCCTTCACAAACAAATAGCCGGGGCCCGCGCGATGCGGACCCCGGCTCAATACCGTGACGATATGTCAGCTACGCTCTACACGTAGAACAGGATGTCGTCGTAGGTCGGGACCGGCCAGTAGTCGGCGGCCACGATCTCCTCCATGGCATCCACAGCGCCGCGCAGCGTATCCATAGCGGGAACGACCTCGTGCGCGTACACGTTGGCCTGCTCCTGGCCATCGAGAGCCTCGGCCTTCTGATGTACGGCGTCGAGCGCCTTGATGGAGTCGTTGATGGCGGTGATACCGTTGCAGAGCTTGTTGAGCGTGTTCTGCTCGCACTGCATGGCGGCCTCAGCACCGGCGGCACGAATAGTCTCAAGGCCCTTAGCGACCTTGGTGGCATAGGCGGTAATGACCGGGCGATAGGTACGACGCGCCTCGCGAACCATCGTGGTAGCCTCGATGTTCATGAGCTTGTTGTACTTCTCGAGCTTGCAGTCATAGCGGCACTGAGCCTCGGCCTTGGTCAGGACGCCCGTCTCCTCAAAGAGCGCAATGGCCTTATCGGAAACAAAGGCGGGAAGAGCGTCGGCCGTGGTCTTGTTGTTGGCAAGGCCGCGCTTCTCGGCCTCGATGGGCCACTCGTCGGAGTAACCGTCGCCGGAGAACAGGATGCGCTGGTGATCGGTCAGCACCTTCTTGCAGTACTCGAGCGCGGCGTCCTGGAACTTATCCTCGGGCGTACCCTCGAGCGCATCGGCGAAGGACTTGAGCGACTTGGCAACGGCGGCATCGAGCACCAGGTTGGAGTCGGAAACGTTTTGCTCGGAGCCGCAGGCACGGAACTCGAACTTGTTGCCGGTGAAGGCGAACGGGGAGGTGCGGTTGCGGTCGGTGTTGTCCTGCATCAGTTTGGGCAGGGTATCGGCGCCCAAGTCAAGCACGCCGCGCGTGGCATGGACGGAAGCCTTGCCATCGATGATCTTCTCGACAACCTCGGTAAGCTGGTCGCCCAGGAAGATGGACATAATCGCCGGAGGAGCCTCGTTGGCGCCCAGACGATGATCGTTGCCGGCCGAGGCAACGGAGGCACGCAGGAGCTCCTGATAGTTATCGACGGCCTCGATCACCGCGGTGAGGAAGACGATGAACTGCAGGTTGTCGAGCGGGGTGTCGCCCGGGTCGAGCAGGTTCTCGGACTCGGTGCCAAGCGACCAGTTGTTGTGCTTGCCCGAACCGTTGATGCCCTCAAAGGGCTTCTCGTGCAGCAGGCAGACCAAGTCGTGACGGGAGGCGATGAGCTTCATCTTCTCCATCATGACCAGATTCTGGTCGATGGCCTCGTTGACCTCGCCGTAGACAGGGGCGAGCTCATGCTGGCAGGGAGCGACCTCGTTGTGCTTGGTCTTGGCAGGAATGCCAAGCGCCCACAGTTCATCGTCCAGGTCCTTCATATAGGACGAGACGGTGGGGCGGATAGCGCCAAAGTAGTGCTCCTCGAGCTCCTGGCCCTTGCAGGGAGCAGCACCAAAGAGGGTGCGCCCGGTGATGACCAGGTCCCTGCGCTTGCGGTAAGCGTCCTTCTTGATCAGGAAGTACTCCTGCTCATCGCCCACGGAAGGAACGACCTTCTTGGGGGTCTTACCAAACAGCGCCAAAACGCGCTTGGACTCACGCGAGAGTGCGGTCATGGAGCGCAGCAGCGGGGTCTTCTTGTCCAGGGCCTCGCCCGTGTAGGAGCAAAAAGCCGTGGGGATGCACAGGACATCGTCCTTAATG
>DAWCEJ010000134.1:0-1299 GCA_052274955.1 Collinsella sp. | reverse complement strand
CGAGCACCCTGTTAAAAAGATCCCGACGCTCGAGGTCGTCATGACGATCTTGCACGCCGGCGGTAAGTTCGATAACTCGGCCTATAAGGTTTCGGGCGGCCTGCACGGCGTTGGCATCTCCGTCGTCAACGCACTGTCCAAGCGCGTGGTCGTTCAGGTTCGTCGCGACGGCAACACCTACGAGATGGAGTTCTCGCGCGGCAAGACCGTTAAGAAGATGGAGGTCGTGGGCACCTCGGATTCGACGGGCACCACCGTCACCTTCTGGCCCGACGACGAGATCTTCGAGACATGCATCTACGATTTCGATACGCTGCACAACCGTCTGCAGGAGACGGCGTTCCTCAATAAGAACCTCAAAATCGTGCTGACTGACGAGCGCGAGTCTACTCCCCACGTGGAGGAGTTTTGCTACGAGGGCGGCATCATCGACTTCGTCAAGTTCCTTAACGAGGGCAAGGACGTCCCCGAGGCCTTTAAGGAGCCTATCTACATCGAGGGCAAATCGGACCCGGACGCACCTGTGGCCAAGATGGGCGAGGTTGAGGTTTCCCTGCAGTGGAATAGCGGCTACGGCGAGAACGTCATGTCGTTTGCCAACGACATCTACACCCCCGAGGGCGGCATGCACCTTGAGGGCTTCCGCACCGCGCTCACCCGCGTGATCAACGACTATGCGCGCAAGCAGAACCTGCTCAAGGAAAAAGACGCCAATCTGACCGGCGACGATGTGCGCGAGGGCCTTTCGGCCGTTATCTCGGTCAAGCTGCCCGATCCGCAGTTTGAGGGCCAGACCAAGGCCAAGCTCGGCAGCTCCTATATGCGCGCACTCACACTCAAGATCGTGACCGACGGCCTTGCCGATTACCTCGAGGAGCACCCTAAGCCCGCTCGCGAGATCGTCAAGAAGGCGCAGCAGGCCTGCAAGGCGCGCAATGCCGCCCGCAAGGCGCGCGAGGCGACCCGCCGCAAGAGCCTGCTCGAGACGGCGTCCCTGCCCGGTAAGCTCGCCGACTGCTCGGTGCGCGATGCCGAGCTGACCGAGCTCTTCATCGTAGAGGGCGACTCGGCAGGCGGTTCGGCCAAGGACGGCCGTCGCCGAGACATCCAGGCGATTCTGCCCCTGCGCGGCAAGATTTTGAACGTCGAGCGCGTTGGTGACCATCGCGCGTTCTCGAGTGACACCATCCAGTCGCTGATTACCGCGATCGGCTGCGGCGTCACGACGAGTGCCGGCGACGGCGGCGACTTCGATATCACCAAGGCGCGCTACCACAAGATCATCATCATGACCGATGC
>DAWCEJ010000133.1:0-3952 GCA_052274955.1 Collinsella sp. | reverse complement strand
CTTCCAACTCGGCGCGTTCCTCGGCAGACAGTGGTTGGGACTCAAACTCGGCCATGGTGCAGCCCTTTCTTTTAAAAAAAGCCGCCGACACAATGTCAGCGGCTTATCAAATCCAAGGGTGGAGACGAAGGGAGTCGAACCCTCGGCCTCTGCCATGCGACGGCAGCGCTCTCCCAACTGAGCTACGTCCCCAGGACAAGTCGATATTTTACCTACGGCTCGCCAACTGTCAACGCCCAATAACCAGTCTTTTTGGGGCGAGGCTATTTTGGCAACTTTTCGAACAGGCGATCCTCTCGATGATTTTTTATCCCCGTCCCAGAAAAATCATCGACGAACGCACTACTTTGCGCTGGTAAGAACACCGGTGGTGTCGAAGGCCGGGGTGAAGCTCTCGTCTACCGCGCCGCCCTCTTGCCAGAACATCGTCGTAAAGCCCAGGTCGTCGGCATGGTCGAGAACCTGCTCGTACTCCTCGCGCGTCACGGCGCGTGCCAGGTCGCCGCCCTGCTCGCGCATGAGCGCATTGGGCGTGTACTGGTTCATGACCGAGATCGGCACGTCGCCCACCGTCTGCCACACCAGGTCCAGCACGCGACACGAATCGTCTGCATGCCCCGGCAGCACCAGGTGACGCACGATCATGCCACGCTTCATAAGCCCGTCCTCGTCCACCAACTCTCCCCCGCGGCGCTCGATCTCGCGCGCCATCTGGGCCAGACCCGACACGGCCACACGCGGGTAGTCCTTAATATGAGAAAGCGACTGCGCAAGCCCGGCATCGGCATATTTAAAGTCGGTGAGCCACACATCGACCAGGTCGCCCAGCGCCGCCACGGCACTCGCGCGCTCGTAACCACTCGTGTTGTAGACGATCGGGATGACCAGCCCGCGCGCCCGTGCCGCGGCAATCGCAGCCGGCAGCAGGTGCGCGTAGTGCGTCGCCGTCACCAAGTTAATGTTGTTCGCACCCTGGTCCTGCAGTTCCAGCATAATCTCCACCAGGCGCTCAGGCGAAATCTCAAGGCCAAAATTGCCGGTCGAGATCTCGTGGTTCTGGCAGTAGATACATTTGAGCGAGCAGCCGCTAAAGAAGATCGTGCCCGAACCGGCCTCGCCCGAGATAGGCGGCTCCTCCCACATATGAAGCGCCGCGCGGGCCACCTTGAGCGTGTCATCGGCACCGCATACGCCGTGCGCACCCTCGTCGCGCACCGCACCGCAACGGCGCGGACACAAATGGCAGGCGGGCGAAAAAAGTTCGGTCAACGGCGTCGGCATAAAAACATGCTCCAAAACAACGATTCAGCAGCTCAAACGTAAAGGGACCAACCGCACAGACGGCTCGAGCCCAAGGCGCCGTAATCGTCCGACACGATTTTTGTAATGTCAAGACTGGAATCGATAAAGTGCCGCTTTATGATGTAGGTATTCCGCCCCCCGCGGAGCAACTGGGTGAACCGTCGCGTTTATTTAGGGAGCCCACACAGTCGTACCTAGTACAGGTATCCTTCGTTGTTAAGGACGCTGGAACAGTCGATGAGGGCACCCACCTGTTTTAGGTGGGTTCATTTTCGTAACGTGGGGGGTGGTTTTTATTTGCCGAAAACCACCATTACAGCCCATATGGATCCCCGCCGGTATCCCGACAATCCATCGACAACATCCCAATATCTGGTAAGCGCGTGATTATCGCTGCATGCAATTCCATGCACCCCCCGTGGTCGAGTATCATGGTTCGGCTATGCCCTTTGCGCATGGCGTTCTTCTGACCTTTTCCTTCGACGCTTGGCGGTTTTTAGATTCATGGCTTCATCCCCGAGCTACATACCGTACCTATGCGTGGCAGCGGCGGCCTTTATCACGACCTTCCTCATGGTGCCCCTGGTCAAGCGCTTGGCAATTAAGCTCGACGCCGTCGACTATCCTTCCAAGCGCCGCATCAACACCAAGCCCATCCCGCGTTTGGGCGGAACGGCGGTGTTTTTGGGCCTGGTCGTTGCCTGCATTGTGCAAATCCTAGGCACCTGGCACCTAGGCTGGCCGCCCGTCCTGGTGCCGCACCCGCGCCTTCACATTAGCTATCCCATGCTGGCGCTCTCCTTTACCGTCATCTTTGCGACCGGCGCTATCGACGACGTCATCCAGCTCAAGCCCAAGCAAAAGCTGGCCGGACAGGTCCTCGCCGCGCTCATCGCCTGCGTGGGTGGCCTGCGCATCGGCGTCATTGTCAACCCGTTTGCCCCCGGCGAAATCATGCTCGGATGGCTCGCCTACCCCATCACCGTGATCTATCTGGTGGCATTCACCAACATCATTAACCTCATCGACGGCCTCGACGGCTTAGCCACGGGCATCTGCGGCATCGCGTCGTTCACCATGTTTTCGATGGCCGTTCTCTCGGGCCGCATCGACGCCGCCGCGCTCTCCATTGCGCTCTTTGGCGCCTGTCTGGCCTTTTTGCGCTACAACTTCAACCCCGCAAGCATCTTCTTGGGCGACTCGGGGTCGCTGCTTCTGGGCTTTGCGCTGGGCTCCATCTCGCTACTCAACGTGAGCCGCACCGCCGCGCTCACCTCGCTTATCATCCCGCTCATCGTTGCCGGCGTGCCCATCATCGACACGTTTAGCGCCATCGTGCGCCGCAAGCGCGCCCACATTAGCATCGGGCAGGCCGACAAGGGCCACATCCACCACCGCCTGATCCAAGAGGGCTACAACCAAAAGCAGGCTGTGCTGCTCATCTATGCCTGGTGCATTATGCTTTCGGCCGGCGCCGCCGCGATCAACCAGGTCGAGGTGCCCATGCGCGTGCTCATCTTTACCGTGCTCGCCATTGGCTCGGCGGCCTTTGCCAAGCATCTGCATCTGTTTGAGCCCGTGTTGCGTCACCATTACAACAAGCGCACGCACGAGGACGAGCTCGTCACCCCCGACGATCCCGCCTTTAAGCAAGAGGAGCAGGCAGCAGAAGAACGCAAGGAAGAGCGCCACCACAGGCGCTAGGGTAAGCTGCCGAGGATGCGTCCAGACGCCGCCGGCCAAACGCGCAGCCACGCCGCGCCCATCGCACATGCCGCCGCTCTCCCGCCCCTCGCCTACTTACGACCCGCCCCTCCAATAAACGCGTTATCATCTTGACCCATGAACATACGTTAGGAGCAATCATGCCAAACGAGAACAGCTACGAGGTCGCGCTGCAAAAGAGCAACGCCATTCGCGAGGGCCTGGCCAAGACGCCCGACAAGTTCACCATGCTCACCGGCGACCGCCCCACCGGCCGTCTGCATCTAGGTCACTACTTCGGCACCCTTAAGGGCCGTGTTGAGCTGCAGAACATGGGCGCCAAGACCAACGTGCTCATCGCCGACTACCAGGTCATCACTGACCGCGACACGACCGAGCACATCCAGGACAACGTGTACAACATTGTCATGGACTACCTTGCCTGCGGCATCGACCCCGACAAGACCATGATCTACGCGCACTCCGCCGTGCCCGCCGCCAACCAGCTCATGCTGCCGTTCCTGTCGCTGGTCTCCGAGGCCGAGCTGGCGCGCAACCCCACGGTCAAGGCCGAGATGGAGGCCTCGGGCCACGAGCTCACCGGCCTTCTGCTCACCTACCCTGTGCACCAGGCCTGCGACATCCTGTTCTGCAAGGGCAATGTGGTGCCCGTCGGTCGCGACCAGCTGCCGCACATCGAGCTCACCCGCACCATCGCCCGCCGCTTTAACAACCGCTACGGCAAAGTGTTCCCCGAGGTCGAAGCGCTGCTGTCCGAGACCCCGCTACTGCCGGGCCTGGACGGTCGCAAGATGAGCAAGAGCTACGGCAACGCCATCAACATCTCGATGACCGCGGAGGAGACGGCAAAGCGCATCAAGAAGAGCCAGACCGATTCTGAGCGCATGATCACGTTCGATCCCGAGAACCGCCCCGGCGTATCCGG
>DAWCEJ010000132.1:0-3019 GCA_052274955.1 Collinsella sp. | reverse complement strand
TCAGGGTAGCGCTGCGACGCGGAAATCGCGCGCCGTTGCCGCGCCCCGCAGTGCCCGCCTCCCCCGAGAACAATTATCAGTGCAGGTAGATGCCTTGCGCTTTTTTGCGAAAAGCCGGCGTGGTTGGAACTTCTCAATTCATCGTAGTAAACCGGCATAGTTTCGTATTTCCAGCAGTTCCAAATTCGTCAATACGTCGGCATTTGCGAAAAAAGCCCGACCTCCGTGGGAGATCGGGCTTATAGGGCTCAGTTAAACCAAACCTACACGGTCAAATGACCCGCAGATTACATCTGCTCAGGCGCGGAAACGCCAACGAGGGTGAGCACCAGGGCGAGCGTCACGCGGACGGCATCGCAAGCGGCCAGACGGGCACGCGAAAGCTCGGGGTCGACGGGACGGCCCTCGCTCGGCAGCACTTGGCAGGCAGCGTAGAAGCTGTGGAAGTCACCAGCGAGTTCCTCGGCAAAGTGGGTCAGACGGAACGGAGCGCGATCGCGAGCACAGCTGGCGATCAGGTCGGTGAGCTCGTTGAGCTTGCGCGAAAGGGCGAGCTCGGTCGGGTCGGTCAGCAGCGAGTAATCGACGTTCTCACCGATGGCCTTGGCGGCAACGGCCTTCATGCCCATCTCGTCGGCCTGCTCAGGCGTTACGTCGGCGGCACGGCGCAGGATGGAGCACACGCGGGCGTGAGCATACTGCACGTAATAGACCGGGTTGGAGTTGTCGCGCTTCTTAACGGCCTCGATGTCGAAGTCGACCATCTGGTTGGAGCTCTTGGAGATGAGCGTGTAGCGAGCGGCATCGGAGCCGACCTCGTCGACGAGCTCCTGCAGGGTCACCATGGTGCCCTTGCGCTTGGACATACGAACGGGCTTGCCATTACGCAGCAGGTTGACGAGCTGGCCCAGCAGAACCTCAAACTTGCCGGGATAGCCGAGAGCGTCGCAGACGCAGCGGACGCGCTCGATGTAGCCGTGGTGGTCGGCACCCCAAATGTCGATGACGTGGTCGACGCGCTGGAACTTGTCCCAATGATAGGCAACGTCGGAGGCGAAGTAGGTGTACTCGCCATCGGACTTGATCAGGACGCGGTCCTTGTCGTCGCCTAGGTCGGTGGAGCGGAACCACAGGGCGCCGTCCTTGGTGTAGAGGTAGCCCATCTTGTCGAGCTTCTCAAAAGCGCGGGCGACGGCGGAGGTGCCGGCGGTCTCGCCCTCGGTGTCCTTCACATACAGCGAGCGCTCGGAGTACCAACGGTCAAAGTCGCAGTTGACGGCGTGGCAGAGGTCGCGCATGTTGTCGACCATCTTCACGTAGCCGCGCTCACGGAAGCTCTCCATACGCTCCTGCGGATCGGCGTCGACCCACTTGTCGCCGTCGGTGCGCCAGAACTCGGCGGCCTCGTCGATGATGTAGTCGCCGCCGTAAGAGTCCTTGCCCAAGGTCTCGGCAAAGTTGTCCTGATACGGATGGGTCTCGGGGTGCTCGTCGTTCTCGTCGGCAACAAAGGCGTCACGGTCGGCGATCAGCAGCTTGTGAGCCTCGTCGATATCAACGCCCTGCTTGGCGATGATGTCGGCAAGCTGCATATAGCGCGTGCTGATGGAGTTGCCGAAGGTGTTCATCTGAGAGCCGTGGTCATTGATGTAGAACTCACGCTGGATGTCGTAACCGGCGTGGTCCATGACGCGGCAAAGGGAGTCGCCCAGAGCGGCCCAGCGGCCGTGACCAATGTGCATGGGGCCGACGGGGTTGGCGGAAACGAACTCGACCTGGGTCTTCAGGCCACCACCGACGTTGGACTTAGCGAAGTCCATGCCCTTCTCGCGAGCCTCGCCAAAGATGGCATTCTTGACGGCAACGGAGAGGTAGAAGTTGATGAAACCGGGGCCTGCGATCTCAACCTTCTCGATCGCGGGATCCTCGGGCATATGGGCAACGATGGCCTCGGCGATCTTGCGCGGGGCGCAGTGGGCCAGCTTGGCGGACTTCAGGGCCATGGTAGAGGTCCACTCGCCATGAGAAGTGTCAGCCGGTCGCTCGATAGCGCAATCGTCAAGTTCAAATGCAGAAAGGTCGCCGGCCTCCTGGGCCGCAGCAAGCGCAGCGCGTACCAGCTCTTCAATCTTCTCGGGCATAGATCCTCCTTGTGTTAAAGCCCCCGAGCTCTTGGTCACTCGTAGGGCAAAAGCCAGAGTTTGTAGCACTCTATCACAAGCGACGGGCACTGTCGCAGGGTAAAGCCAATCGAAATTGCATATGCACAAAATTGACTACAGCTTGTATGGACTCACTCAAAGATGCCGGTCTGCCTGCAGATTATGCACGCGTTGAAAATGCATAAAGGTGTGAATGAGCTGTGTCTTTTATCGAATACTCTTACCTATCGGAGTTGTGTGCTTTTCCTGCATAAAGTAAGGGTTTCCGCACGTCAGCGTGGTATTCTAGACATACGCAAATTCGTATAAGTTGGAGGTAGCATGTTCTCAATCGGTCAACACGTCATTCATCCGGGTCAGGGAGTCTGCACCGTCGTCGGTTTTAGGGACGACACACCGCAGCCCATGCTGCTGCTCGAGACCAAGCAGGGACATGCGCAGACGATCCTTATGTACCCCGTGGCGCAGGCCGACCGTTTGCACGCTGCCATCTCGCAGCAAGATGCCGAGCACCTGCTGAGCCACTACGACGAGCTGGAGTGCGACACCTTTACCGAGCGCAACAGCTCGCTTGAGGAGACGCACTTTAAGCAGCAGCTCAAGCTGGGCGCGCCCGAGACGGTCCGCGTGGCAAAGACCATGATGCACCGCATTCGTCAGGCCGAGGAAGCAGATAAAAAGCCCAGCTCTTACTACATGCGCGTACTTAAGGAAGCCAAGCGCCGCTCCATCGAGGAATTCGCCGTGGCCTTGGGCGTCACCGAGGAGGACGCCGAAGCTCGCCTAGCCCGAGCCGCCCTCAACTAACCCATCCGCGCCAAAAACCACCACAAAGGGGACAGGCACCTTTGTGGTGG
>DAWCEJ010000131.1:0-11217 GCA_052274955.1 Collinsella sp. | reverse complement strand
CTCATGCAGTGCCTGTCCGTTATGGCCGGAATGATTTCGACCTGGACCGTCAACGAGGATGCCATGGCGCGCGAGTGCGGCGTGGGGCACCTTGCCGCCACCGATGTTGCCGATTACCTGGCAAAGCGCGGTCTACCGTTCCGCGAGGCACATGCCGTGGTGGGGCACCTGGTCCTGATGTGTGAGAAGCGCGGCTGCAATCTTGAGGACCTGCCGTTTGAGGTGTTCCAGGAGGCAAGCCCGCTCTTTGAGCGCGATATTACCGAGGCGCTCGATATCCCGTCGATTGTCGCCGCGCGCACGACCGCGGGCGGTACCGCCCCTGCCGCCGTTGCCGTGCAGCTGCAGCGTGCCGAGGCGCAGCTCGTGGCCGACGAAGGCGTGTTTGGATCGCTAACCAAGGTTGTCGAGATGGGTCACGGGGCAAAGTAGAGGTTTGGCTGAAGACGTATTGTCCATTTATTGATAAATCGTTTTAGCTTTACGGGCGTCTGCTGATGCGGGCGCCCCTATTTTGCTGCTATGGGGGAGGGGCTTGTCGAGAACTTCTGTAGGACCTTTGGGCAGGTTGTGAAGGGGGTACGTTCGCGGGTGGCAACCGACCGCCCGCTCTGTTCCATGTGGTTGATGAGCGGTCGGATGGTACTCTAATCGGGCTTCGAAACAGAAGTGACACATATGGAGCGCTTTAATAAATTGCAGCGTTTCAATAAACAGCTTTTTGTTTAACTGCAGCTAAAACTCTGTTACGATGCAGTCCAGGCGGGTGCCGGAATGGGACTTGGGCACGCGCGAACCTACTTGAAAGGCTACCTTATGGCTATCGAGAAGACCTTCATCATGATTAAGCCCGACGCGGTGCGCGATCGCAAGATCGGCGAGATCGTTGCTCGTATTGAGCGTAGCGGCCTTGTCATCGAGCGCATGGAGATGACCACGCTCGAGCGCGCTACCGTCGAGGAGCACTACGCCCATCTGGCCGACAAGCCCTTCTTTGGCGGTCTCTGCGACTTTATGACGAGCGGTCCGGTCGTCAAGATGGTCGTTTCCGGTCTCTCCGCTGTTTCCAAGATGCGCACCCTTATGGGCGCTACCAACCCGCTTGATGCTGCGCCCGGCACCATTCGCGGCGACTTCGCTGTCGATGTCAACGCCAACGTGATCCACGGCTCCGACTGCCTGGAGAACGCCGAGATCGAGATCAAGCGCTTCTTTGGCTAAACCAGCTTTGACTCCTTAAAGCTGTTAGCGTGTGGCTTGGGCGCCGCGGAATTCCAACCGCGGCGCCCTTTTATTCCGGTAGATTTTTGGTAAACGCATAGAAAACTACTAAAGAGCCCCGTCCGGATGTTTCTTCCGGGCGGGGGCTGGCGCTAGCGTATGGCTTTGTAAGTCTTTAGGCCTCGTCGACAATCTTTAGTCCGCGGGTCTGGTCGATCTCGTTGAGGAGATTGACGCGACGCTCGTGGCGGCCGCCCTCAAACTCGGCGTCGAGCCATTCGTCGACAATCATCTTGGCGAGCTCGGAGCCCACGACGCGGGCGCCAAAGGCCAGCACGTTGGTGTTGTTGTGCATACGGGAGAGCTTGGCGCTGAAGGGCTCGGAGCACACGACGGCGCGTACGCCCTCGACCTTGTTGGCAGCCAGGCTAATCCCGACGCCGGTACCGCAGATCAAGATACCCAGGTCGACGTCACCGTTGGCCACGGCCTTGCCCACCTTGTAACCGGCGATGGGGTAGTCGAAGCTCTCGGAGGTGTCGGTGCCATAGTTCACGACCTCGCAGCCGCGCTCCTTCAGGTGCTCGGAAATGATGTTCTTGAGCTCGACGGCGGCGTGGTCGTTACCGATACCGATCTTCATGAGTGGTTCCTCTCTGGTCCGTGCGGCGGAATTGCTAAAGGTTTTACCGCGTTCGACTGCATGATAGCGCGACTTTTGTGTAAACGCTCGGGCGTTTTTTGGTCAAACGCTTTAGCATGCAACAAGACCTGCTTTTCATGAATGAATGCCGCCAGTTTGTGCTTGAGCGCCGTCCGCCGGAACCGTGGTTGCGGTTTTTGATGCATTGTTATCAAATAAAGGAGCTAACTTTTTTGAGAGACCAGCCCGTTATGCAAGCAGGAGATACCTATGCCTACCGATTCCCTTCGTGATGCCGCGTTTTGCGATGTTTTGAACCGCGAGCTTGTCTGTGCGCTCGGCTGCACCGAGCCTATTGCCGTTGCCTATGCAGCGGCGTTGGCGAGCCAGACGCTCGGTTGCGAACCCGATCATATGGACGTTGCCTGCTCGGGCAACATCATCAAGAACGTTAAGAGCGTGACCGTGCCCAACTCGGGCGGTATGCACGGTATTGAAGCTGCAGCCGTGCTGGGTGCCGTGGGCGGTGACGCCAAGAGCGCGCTTGAGGTGCTCGAGAGCGTTAACGATGAAGACCGCGCTCGTGTGGCCGAGCTCCTCGCCGACGCCGGCTACTGCGATGTGTCGCTTGTCGAGGGTGTGCCCAACCTCTACATCAAGGTGACTGCGACGGCCGGGGGCCATACCGCGGTCGTCGAGATTACCGATCACCACACTAATGTCACGTGCCATACGCTCGACGGTATTCCGGTATGCGGCAAGTCGGCGGGGGAGTGCGCCGCCTGCGCCGAGCGCGTGGTGGCCGAGCGTGCGGCAGATAACGCCGATACGCCCATGTCCATTGATTCCATCATCGACTTTATCGAGGACGGTAACATTGAGGGCGCCCGCGCTGCCGTTGAGCGTCAGATTGAGCTGAATGGCGCAATCAGTGCCGAGGGCCTTGCGCACGCTTGGGGCGCCGAGGTGGGTCGTACGCTGCTGGGTGCTCGTGCCGATGACGTCGCCTGCCGTGCCCGTGCCCGTGCGGCCGCCGGGTCCGACGCCCGCATGAACGGTTGCGCGCTGCCGGTCGCCATTGTGTGCGGCTCGGGCAATCAAGGCATTACCTGCGCATTGCCCGTCATGGAGTATGCCGAGTACCTGCGTTGCGGCCACGAGCGTCTGGTGCGCGCCGTGATGCTGTCCGATCTTATCGCCGTGCATATCAAGAGCTATATTGGTGCGCTTTCGGCGTTTTGCGGTGCTATTTGCGCCGCGTGCGGCGCCGGCGCTGCGATTACCTGGCTGTGCGGTGGCACGCGCGAGCAGATTGGCGCGACGGTCTCGAATACGCTCGGTAACGTGGGCGGCATCGTGTGCGACGGCGCCAAGGCGAGTTGTGCCGCCAAGATTTCGGCTGCCGTCGATGCGGCGATTCTGGGACATGACATGGCCATGCAGGGGCGTGGCTTCCGTGCCGGCGAGGGTTTGATCCAGGATACCGTCGAGCAGACGATTGCCAGCATGGGCTACGTGGGCCGTGTGGGTATGAAGGACACCGACGTCGAGATCCTCAACATCATGATCGGCAAAACCCAAGTGTGCTAGGACAGTTCGTCGGCTACTTGGTGTTCGTAGAAGGCTTCTACTACGGCGTTAAAGTCGCGGGCGAAGCCTTCCATGGTTCCGCGCCAGGTGACTCGGTTGGGCTTGCCCTGGCCTACATAGGCAGTCTGAATGCCGCAGGCGGGGTTAGGGAAGTCGCGTTTGGGATCGTTGCCCACCATAAGGACCTCGTGCGGTTCGAGCCCCATCACCTGAAGCTGCTCTAGATAGTAGGTGGCATCAGGCTTGCAGCGGGTGGCGTTTCCCATGTGCGTGACGAGCTCAAAGGGGGCGTCGGCCAGGTCGCCCCAACCCATGCGGCACTCGATGGCCCCCTGCGGAAAGCTGGGGTTGGTAAAGAGCGCGCAGCGCAGCCCTGCGTCCTGTACGGCCTGAAGCGCGGCGTGTGCGCCCGGCATGGCATGGGCGTTGATGAGTTCGTCATTCTTGTACGGAAGAACTTCGCGGTCGTAGTAGGTAAACGCCTCGTAGATAAGTGGGTCCGAGAGGCAAATGCCGCATCGGCGCTCGACCTCTTCTTGGTAAAACTCAAGATTGGTGCGATTGTCCGTGCTGCTGCGGCGATTGGCGTTGAGGTCGACCAGGATGGTGCCGAGGCGTGCCATCGTGCCACCGCGGCTGCGGCGCCCGATATCCGCGAGCATCGAAGAGACATCCTTAAAATATCGAAGGATGAACGCGTTGAGGTTGATGCTAAGAAGCGTTTCGTCCATATCGAAAACGACTGCTTTGAGCACGCGGGCACCTTTCTCGAAAAATCGTTCCAGAATCGTTGGCTTGGGATACTTTACTCCAAAGCCGTATGCCCAACTGCTTATCGTCAGCTTGTGGAGACAGTCGTTCACAAGATTGCGAAAAAGTCTCCATACGAGTAAAAAATGGCAGTTCACGCTTGAAATCGAACTCATTTCCCCGTAACCTATACGAACGTGATTGCATAAGCGTCACATTAGTATCTGTCGGCTCCCGAGTGTTCCTAAACGTTGTGTGCTTGTCGCACCCTTCTGTAGGTCCTAGCAATCGGGGCCCCGTAGTTCGAAAGGGGTCCACCTTTGAGTGAGATTCAGAACTCGTCCATTTTCTCTCTTGACGATGTCAACGAGGAGGAGATGAACAACCTCATCGACGGTACGATTACCGACTTTGATGAGGGCGATCTCGTTAACGGCACTGTCGTTAAGATCGAGCATGACGAGGTGCTCGTTGACATCGGATTCAAGTCCGAGGGCGTTATCCCGGTCCGCGAGCTGTCCATCCGCAAGGACGCTAACCCTGCAGACATCGTTGCACTCGGTGATCCCATCGAGGCTCTGGTTCTCCAGAAGGAGGACAAGGACGGTCGTCTGGTCCTGTCCAAGAAGCGTGCCGAGTACGAGCGTGCTTGGAACCGCATCGAGGAGAAGTTCAACTCCGGCGAGAACGTCGAGGGCGAGGTTATCGAGGTTGTCAAGGGCGGCCTGATCCTCGACATCGGCCTGCGTGGCTTCCTGCCCGCTTCCCTCGTCGACCTCCGTCGCGTCAAGGACCTCACCTCCTACATGGGCACCCGCATCGAGGCCCGCGTCATCGAGATGGACCGCAACCGCAACAACGTTGTCCTCTCCCGTCGCGTCGTGCTCGAGGAGTCCCGTAAGGCCGAGCGCTCCGAGATCCTGTCCAAGCTCAAGTCTGGCATGCGTCTCCAGGGCACCGTTTCCTCCATCGTCGACTTCGGCGCCTTCGTCGACCTCGGCGGTATCGACGGCCTCATCCACATCTCCGAGCGCTCCTGGAACCACGTCAACCATCCTTCCGAGGTTGTCAAGGTTGGCCAGGAGGTCGAGGTCGAGGTTCTCGACGTCGATCTCAACCGCGAGCGCATCTCCCTGGGTCTCAAGCAGACCACCGAGGATCCGTGGCGCGCACTGGTCAAGAAGTACCCCGTCGGCGCTATCGTCGAGGGCACTGTGACCAAGCTTGTCCCGTTCGGCGCTTTCGTCGATCTGGGCGAGGGCATCGAGGGCCTGGTGCACATCTCCGAGATGGCCAACAAGCACGTCGACCAGCCTTCTCAGGTCACCCACGTGGGCGACAAGGTTCAGGTCAAGGTCATGGAGATCGACCTCGACCGTCGTCGTATCTCCCTGTCCATGAAGTCCGCTGCTGAGACTCTGGGCGTCGAGATCGAGGTTACCCCGCTGCCTTCCGAGAAGAAGGACGAGGAGACTGACGCCGAGTAAATCGGTTTGACGATCACTTGTTTTAAGGGATCCGTCCGTAATGGACGGGTCCCTTTTTGCATTTGGCACCGAGATGCGCAATGCTGCCGGGCTGTCCACAGGCTATTGAATTGTCGGTGCATGAAAAAAGCCGACATCCCGCCTCGGGGAGGAGGCGGGAACGCACCGAGTAGACGGAGGGGTGCGGAGCGCGGTCGCGTCTCGACTGACAACGTTGCCCATCGACGGGATTATTGTAGCGCATGGGCGCTTCTTGGTTTATCGTGTCGAGCGCTTGTGTTGTGCCGTTGCCTGTGGCGGCGGTGTGCTACACTCTTGCACTGCTGAGTGGGCCAGACGGTCGCGCGATGTACTGCTTGCGGTACGCGTGAGGAAAGTCCGGGCTCCAGAGGGCGGGATGCCGGCTAACGGCCGGGCGGAGTGATCCGACGGAAAGCGCCGCAGAAAAGAAGACTCCCACCTGCGTCGCAAGGCGTAAAGGGAAAAGCTGAAACGGTGGTGTAAGAGACCACCAGCGTCGTGGCAACACGGCGGCTTGGCAAGCCCCATCCGGAGCAAGCGCGAATAGGAACGCTATGGGCCGGCCCGGTCCGCGTTCGGGTAGCGTGCGTGGAGCTGCACGGTAACGTGCAGACAAGATAAATGACCGTTCACGACAGAACCCGGCTTACAGGCCCACTTGGCATTTTTGTTACCCTGACAATCGGTACGGCCTTTGCCGTATTATTGAGGCTGTTTGTTGCTGCGCTTTATTTTGTTGAGGGGCTTTGTTGGACAGCTATTTTACTCTGCAATCGAATATTGAGGTTTCGGGCGAGTTTGTGGACCGCAAGAGCCGGTTTATTGCCCAGCTGGTCCATATTGAGTCCGAGGACGAGGCGAATGCCTTTATCGAGATGGTTCGCAAGCGTCATTATGACGCTCGACACAATGTTCCCGCGTGGATTTTGGTCGATGGACGCGAGCGCCAGAGCGATGATGGTGAACCGAGCCGCACGAGTGGTATGCCGACGCTCGAGGTGCTGCGCGGTGCGGGGCTCAAAAATGTTTGCTGCGTAGTGACACGCTATTTTGGTGGCACGCTGTTGGGGCCTGGTGGTTTGGTGCGCGCCTATACCGCGGCGACGCAGGCGGCGGTGGCCGCGGCTCAGGAGGCCGGGCAGATCGTCGAGATGACGAGCGTCGTGCCGGTTGATGTGCATGTGGCCTATCCACAGTATGAGCAGGTGCTTCGCTTGGCGCAGGATTCGGGTGCCAAGGTTTCGGATACCGATTACGCGGATGCTGTGACACTTCACTTGGTGTTTAAAGCGGGGGAGCAAGAGCCGTTTTGCGCTAAGATGCGCGAGCTTATGGCGGGGCGCGAGGAGATTGAGGTCAGCGCTCCCGAGTTTGCTGAGTTCTAACGACGACGGCCGGCGTGCATTTGGATGAATCCCAAGCGCGCCGGCTGTCGTTTTATGTCGCTGCCGTTTACTCGGCGAGCTGCTTTAGTACATCGCAGGCGATTTCGACGGCATCGTCGATGCAACCGGGGCAGCTGCGGAGCGGACCCTTATCCGATCCGACGCCCTTGAGCGTGCCGCAGACGGTCGTCGTGTTCTTCTCGCCAAAACGTTTGGCGATCTCGCGCGACAGTTTGTAGGTCTGGCCCTTGGTCTTGGGGTTTTCCATGCCATCGCTCATTACAAAGCCCATGATGGCCACGGCGCCCGAGATGGCGCCGCAAGTTTCGGTCATGCCGCCCATGCCGGCGCCAAAGCCCTCGGTGAGGGTAAAGGCGACCTGGGGGTCGAGCCCGACGGCGGGCGCGAGCGTGCAGGCGACGGCCTGCGCGCAGTTAAAGCCGCGGGCGTGGTATTCGGCAGCCTGAGCCTGGCAGGTGGCAGTGTTGAGCTGAGTGGTATCAATCTGCTTCATCGGTGTCTCCTTGATTGCGGTGTACCCGCCTATGGTACCCTTGCTGGCGCATTCGCTTATCGAGACCGCAGTGCATATCTCATTGTTTTTCGCCATCGAACACTTTCTTAAGATTTGGGACAAATAAACCTGATTAATTTGTCCCATAACCTATCGGCGGGATGGGTTGAGAGGGGTGCGGGGTAGCGGTATTGTGAACCGAATAAAACAAAACCCAAGTAAGGGAGTTGGATATGTGCGAGCAGACTATCGGTACCACGTGCGTTCAGGGCGGCTATCATCCGGGCGATGCGGAGCCGCGCCAGGTGCCCATCTACCAGTCCACCACGTGGAAATACGACACGTCCGAGCACATGGGCAAGCTGTTTGACCTGGAGGAGTCGGGCTACTTCTACAGCCGTCTGCAGAATCCCACGTGCGATCTGGTCGCCGCCAAGATCTGCGAGATGGAGGGCGGCACCGCTGCGATGCTCACGAGTTCGGGCATGGCCGCGAACTTCCTCGCGATCTTTAACGTGGTCGGTGCCGGCGATCATGTGGTCGCGAGCTCTGCCATTTACGGCGGTACGTATAACCTGCTCGCCCACACCATGGGCCGCATGGGCGTGACCTGCACGTTCGTCGCCCCCGACTGCACAGATGAGGAGCTCGAGGCAGCCTTTGAGCCCAATACCAAGCTCGTCTTTGGCGAGACGATCGCAAACCCCGCCCTTGCCGTGCTCGATATTGAGCGCTTTGCCAAGGCCGCGCATGACCACGGCGTGCCGCTGATGGTCGACAACACCTTCCCGACGCCCGTGATGTGCCGTCCCTTTGAGTGGGGCGCCGACATCGTTACGCACTCCACCACCAAGTACATGGATGGACATGCTGCCTACCTGGGCGGCGTGATCGTTGACCACGGCCAGTTTGACTGGATGGCCCATGCGGATAAGTTCCCGGGTCTCACCACGCCCGACGAGAGCTACCACGGCGTGACGTATGCCGAGAAGTTCGGTCGCGAGGGCGCCTTCATTACCAAGGCCACCGCGCAGCTCATGCGCGACCTCGGCCCCATGCAGAACCCGCAGGCGGCCTTCTTCCTGAACAGCTCGCTCGAGAGCCTGCATGTACGCATGCCGCGTCATTGTGAGAACGGCCTGGCCGTTGCCAAGTTCCTTCAGAGCCATCCCAAGGTACGCTTCGTGAGCTATCCGGGCCTGGAGGGCGATAAGTACTATGACATCGCTCAGAAGTACATGCCCAACGGTACCTGCGGCGTTGTGAGCTTTGGCTTTAACGGTGGTCGCGCGGCGGCCGAGACCTTTATGAAGAGCCTTAAACTCGCCCAGATCGCCACGCATGTGGCCGATGCTCGCACCTGCTGCCTGCATCCCGCTAACGCCACGCACCGTCAGATGAACGATGAGGAGCTCATCGCCTGCGGCATCTCCGCCGACATGGTGCGCCTGTCGTGCGGCCTCGAGGACACGGCCGATCTGATTGCCGACCTTGAGCAGGCGCTCGAGCAGTGCTAGGCTAGCTTCTCGTATGAAGCGACGGAGCCTCTTGGGGTTCCGGTGACATATAGTTCCGATTCCGTAGGCGGGGCCCCAATCGCGACTGTTCGCAGGCGATTGGGGCCCCGTTTTTGCGTTGCACCACTCGAAAGGATGGATATGGAGAAAACTGCAGAGCAGCTGCGCCGCGAGCACATTGCCCTTGAGGGCGATACCCATGGCAAGAACAAATGGGCGATTCTGTTTACCGTGCTCATCATGACGTTTATGGTGTGTCTGGATTCGACCGTCGTGACCGTGGCGCTGCCCGTGATGCAAAAAGAGCTGGGTGTGGGCCTCGATCGCATTCAGCTGGTAAGCTCTGTGTATCTGCTTGCGACGTGCGTGGCTATGTTGCCGTTTGGCCGTCTGGGCGACGTGCGCGGCAAGGTGAATGTGTTTCAGCTGGGCGTCATCGTCTTTTCGGTCGGTTCGCTGCTGTGCGGCCTTTCGGCCTCGCTCGAGGTTCTTATCCTGGCACGCATTGTTCAGGGCGTCGGTTGCGCGGCGGCCATGGCTAACAACATGGGTATCATCACCGAGTCGTTTCCGGCGCGCGAACGAGGCCGTGCCATGGGTATTCTCGCGACCTTTGTGGCCCTCGGCATGATGTGTGGCCCCGTGCTCGGCGGCATGCTGGTGGCAAGCTTTCCCTGGGAGAGCATCTTCCTCATCAACCTGCCCATTGGCGTCATCTCGTTTATCGTGGGGCTCTACACGCTGCCGCATGTTAAGCCGGAGGCCGGCGAACGCCCCATGTCGCTGGCGGAGGCCGCGCGTCGCTGCTTTGCAAATTCGGCCTTCACCATCAATCTTGCCTGCATGCTCGTCGTGTTTGTTGGCATTGGCGCATCCGAGTTTATCCTGCCGTTCTATTTTCAGGACGCCCACGGCTTTGGTTCCGACATTTCCGGACTGCTCTTTTTGGCGCTGCCGATGGTGAATGCCTTTATCGGCCCGCTTTCGGGTACGGTTTCGGACCGTGTTGGTTGCGAGGGCCCCACGGCGGTGGGCCTGGGTGTGTACGTGTGCGGTCTCTTTGCGGTAAGCACGCTCGACGAGCACTCTTCCATCCCTGTGATCGTGTGCTGTGTCGCGTTTATGTCGTGCGGAACGTCGATTTTCCAGAGCCCCAACAACTCGCTGTACATGGGCTCGGCTCCGCGCGAAGCGCTCGGCTTTGCGGGCAGCCTGGGTAGCCTGGCGCGCTATGCGGGTATGGCAGTGGGCATTACGGTGGCGTCGCATATCCTGTATGGGCAGATGAGCGTGGCGATGGGCGAGGCCGTGACCAGTTTTGTTGCAGGCCGTCCGGATGTGTTCCTGTTTGGTTTTCGTTCGGTGTTCTATGTGTTGATGGCCGTGGCAGCCGTGGGCTTTGTCCTCTCGATGGTTCGTTTGGTGAGGATGCGCGCCCGCCATTAGCGTGTTGGGAGGCTGCCTGCCACGTATCCGCGCCGTCCCAAAAAGACTGGTTTGTGGTGCGATGCGGCTTGTGGGGCGGGCGGGGGTCGGTCCGTGGTAGACTATCGAACAACGTTTATTAATCGCGCGGTATCCTTGCCGCGAGAAGGGGTTGCGCCATGCAGGAGCTTGAGGATCGTATTCGCCATGACGGCATCGTAAAGGCCGGTAACGTCCTTAAGGTTGATGCCTTCCTCAACCACCAGTGCGATGTTGAGCTGTTCGACCACATGGGTGCCGAGTGGGCCCGTCTGTTCAAGGATGTCGAGATCAACAAGATCCTGACGATTGAGGCTTCGGGCATTGGTATGGCTTGCATCGCGGCTCAGCATTTTGGCGGCGTGCCGGTGGTCTTTGCCAAGAAGGCACAGTCCATCAACCTCGACGGCGAGCAGTACGCCACGACCATCTACTCCTTTACCAAGCAGAAGGAGTACCCGGTCATCGTTGGCAAACGCTTCCTGTCCGAGGGCGACAAGGTCCTGATCATCGACGACTTTTTGGCCAACGGCTGCGCGCTCGAGGGTCTTATCAAGATCTGCGAGGCTGCAGGTGCCGAGGTATCCGGCATTGGCATTGCGGTGGAGAAGGGCTTCCAGGGCGG
>DAWCEJ010000130.1:0-7324 GCA_052274955.1 Collinsella sp. | reverse complement strand
CTGCCAAAAAGGGACAGGTTCATTTTGGTAGGTATTATCTGGGGTTTTGCGGCGTGACGAACACGCCCCCAAAGCAAAAAAAGGGGACGGGGCGCAAACCCCATCCCCTCTCAATCAACCCGTAAGGTCTACTTACTTGTGATTAGTAGGAAAGCTTCCACATGTAGCGACGCATGGTCAGCGGGTGCTGACGGGCCTCGGCGATCTGGTTGCCGTACTCGCGCATAACGGCGAGGTGCAGCAGCGGGTTGAAGTAGGTGATGACGCTCGCGGGCACGGCGTCAGCCAGGCCGTAGTCCTTGGAGTCGATCAGAGCGACCTTGGCGCCCATGCGCTCAAGGAAGGTGAGGGCGCGGGCGTCCATCGGACGGGTAGCACCATCGGACATGAAGAAGACGTAGGGCTTACCCTCGGTGGAAACCTCGAACGGGCCGTGGAAGTACTCGCCGGTGTTGTAGGCGGCGGCGTCGATCCACTGCATCTCGGTGAACAGGAAGGCGGCGTGAGAATAAGCCATCTTCTCGGAGGCACCGGAAGCCATGAAGTAGATCATCTTGTCGTCCTTGAAGTCCTCGGCGAACTTCTTGGCGAGCTTGGTGCAGTGCTGAGCGGCGTTCTCGCACAGGTCGAAGATGTTGGTGAGGCCGGTGATCATATCCTCGTAGTGATCATAGCCCTCGGTCTGCTGAAGAATCTCGAGAGCAAGAGCGATGGCGTAGCCAGGCTTCTCGGCCTTGGCGGCATAGTTGGCGTGGAAGCCGTGGACGATGACGTGGTCGGCGTCGACGGTCAGAGCGGAGCCAGCCTTGTTGGTGAGGGAGACGACCGGGCAGTTGTGCTTCTTGGCGGTCTTGTTGGCCTCGACGGTCTCGGGCGTGGAGCCACCGAGGGAGCAGGTGATCACGAAGGTGTGCTCGTTGACCCAGGAAGGCGTGTCGTAGTTGAACTCGTTAGCGGTGAAGATCTGAACGTTCAGCTTGTCCGTGTTGTTGGCCAGGAAGTACTTGGCGGGGTACAGGTCGGACATGGAAGCACCGCAGCCGACGAAAGCGACGCTGTGGATCTCGTGGTTGGACAGGACGTCAGCGACGATCTGCTTAGGGAGGTTAAGGTCGATCTCGTACATCTGACACATTCCTTTCGATGTTTTGCGGCGCCACTTTGCCGGACGCTCGCAGGGTTACTGAGGTTTGGACCGAGTCGCCGGTCCGGATGCGACCAAGGGGCTGACCCTTAATCACATGTTGGGAAACGGGAGCCTGCCTGGGGGTATGGGGCCCAGGCAGGTCCCCAGGGGAAAGCGTTTGGACGCTCGGTCGCGACTAGGCCAGGATGCCGGCCGCGGAGAGGGCGATGCCGCCCACGATGGCGATCACGAGAAGCCAACCGGTGTTGACGTTCTTCTTGATGAGCCAGTACATAAGGCCGGTGAGGCCGAGGGAGATCATCTGAGGCATCATGCCGTCCAGGATGTCCTGGATAACGACGGTGCCGTCAGCGAACTGCAGCGGGGTGGTGGCGCCGATCAGCGTAGCGATCATGCCGCCCACGGACATAAGACCCACGATGCCGCAGACATACATGAGCTTCTCCATGAGGTCGCCGCTCTGAAGCTTGCTCAGATACTGGTGACCACCCTGATAGCCCATCTTGGCGGCGAACCAAGTGATCAGCACGGAGGGGATAATGGAGATGAGCATGGCCAGGATCGGGCCCATGATGGAGCCCTGCTGAGCCAGCTGGACGCCCAGGCCAAAGGCGATGACGCGGATGGTGCCCTGGAAGAAGGAGTCACCGATACCGGAAAGCGGGCCCATGAGCGAGGTCTTGACCGCGTTGATCGAATCGGGGTCGAAGTTCTCGGGATCCTTGGCGTACTCCTCCTCCATGGAGGCGGCGAGGCCTAGGACGAAAGCGCTCGTCTGCGGGGTGCAGTTGTAGAACGCCATGTGACGGTGGTAAGCCTCTTTCTTAGCAGCGAGCTGCTTGGGGTCGGACTCATCCGGATAGAGGCGGTCGAGCGTGGGAACCATGCCGTAGAGGAAGCCCATGTTCATCTGACGCTCGTAGTTCCAAGAGGCCTGGATGGCCCAGGAGCGCCAGAAGAACTGGCTGACCTTCTTGTTCAGGGACACGTCCTTGGTTGCGGTTGCCATAGTGTGTTCCTCCTTAGTCTTCGTCGTCTTCGAGCGGATCGTAGTCGGAATCGACACCGGCGGCTGCATGGGAACCGTTGAACTTGAAGCCCATGAAGACGATAGCCAGGCACACACCGATCAGAGCGACCGCGATGACGGACAGGTTGAGGTAAGCGGCGAGCAGGAAACCGATGAACAGGAACGAGGTCATGCCCTTCTTGATCATCATGGTGAGCAGCAGGGCCAAGCCGTAGGCAGTCATGATCTTGGTCGAGACGTTCAGACCAGTAGACAGCCACTCGGGAACCATGTTGACGATGGCCTGGACCAGGTCGGTACCGACAAAGACGGCCAGGAAGATCGGCAGGAAGTACATGATGGCGTACAGACCGGAGCCGGCGCAGATGTGCATACGGTAGGCGGTCTTGAACTTGCCGTTATCGATCGCGCTATCGGCCACATGGGTGAGGGCGGCGATGATGGAACGGAAGACGATGCCGAGGAGCTGACCCAGGACGGCGACCGGGATGGCGATCGTCATGGCGGTCTCGGCGGAAGCGCCGGTCAGGCAAGCGAAGGCGGAAGCCACGATGCCGCCCAGGACCATATCGGGCGGAACGGCAGCGCCGACCGACACGAGGCCCATGGAAACGAGCTCGACGGCAGCACCGACGGCGAGGCCGGTGGGCACATCGCCCAGCAGCAGACCGACGATCGTAGCGCCAACGAGGGGCTGCTCGAAGTTAAGACGACCGAGCAGGCGGGAGTCCCACATGCAGAACACGCCGACGAGGCCGACGAGCACCGCACTGATGAACGTATTCATACCCTTCTCCTTTCAGTCAGGCAAATGCCTGGTTGATTACAGCTTGGCGTCGATGTCGACGCTCTGATACGTGGGGGTCTGCTGGACATAGAGCTTGATGCCCATGTCGAGCAGCTGGTTGACGTCGGCCTTTTGGGTGGCGTCGAAGAAGACGGAGCTGTCCTTGCCGCCGATCTGATCGGCACCGTCGTGGTTGGCGGTGGCGCCCAGGTTGATGGCATCGAGCTTGTAGCCCTGGCAGAACTGCAGCATCTCGGCGGTGTTGCCAAAGATGAACATGACGCGCTCGCCGAGGGTGTTGAGCTTGTCCATCTTGGCGAGGGCACGCTCAACGGTGAAGACGTTCAGGCGTACGCCCTGGGGCTTGGCCAGCTTAAGAGCGCCCTTCTTGCTGTCATCGTTGGCGGCAGCGTTGTCGACGACGATGATGCGCTCGGCCTGAACCTTGGTGGTCCAGGTAAAGACGACCTGGCCGTGCAGCAGACGGTAGTCAAGACGTGCGAGGACGATCTTGGCGGGACCGGCGTTGTGGCGGGCGGCCTTGGCCTTCTTGACGGGGGCTGCGGCAACCTCGACCGGAGCGTTGGGGTTGGTCAGACCGGTGCGGGCCTCGTTGATGAGGGCCGCGAGCTCGGCGCCCTTGATGGGGGCGGGGCTCATAGCGAGCGTGAGCGCCAGCGGAATGTTGAAACCGCTGATGACCGTGAATGCCGTGCCATTCTTGGAAAGCTCGACCATGTTGTTGTTGACCGAGCTACCGAGCATATCGGTTAGCACATAGACGGTGTCGTCCGCGTTGAACGTGGCGATCATGGCGTCCACCTTGTTGGTGATGGGCTCCTTGTCGTCACGAGCAAGCGACACGACGTGGACGTTCGACACGTCGCCGAGAACCATCTCGAGCGTGTCTTTGGCGCCTGCGGCCAGGCCGCCATGAGATGCGAGAATGATCTGATTCATCTTGCCTCCTCCTTTTCGTTATGGTCATTATAACGTCTTATACGTTGGTGATATTGTTAATTAGTATAAAGACCGTTCGCGGATGAAAATCGACCGTTTACGGGTTTAACGCATTTGAAACGTTGGCGCGGGGTGGGCCGGCGCTGGATGGGTGACAGGCGATTTGGCGGCGCGCCCATCCCCTATCGCACGAAGTACCAGGGGCTTTCCTGAACATTGGTCTGCAGCGTGATGCCCGTGCGTTCGCTAAACAGATCCATGTCCTGCGATTTTTCGGTCCACCACGCGTTGGGCTTAAAGGTCATGCTCTCGACAATACGTTTCACAATGACGCCGTTGCGCAGCTTGGAGAAGTCGGTGTTCATAATCAGGATGGACGAAAGCACCAAGACGATACCCAGGACCTTGATCGCGCCGGCGGACTCGGCATAGATGCCGATGCCCAGCAAAACGGTGACGACCGTCTCGAACGACATCACAACCGGAACCTTCGATGTCTCGAGCCCCATGGACAGGCCCTGCATATATAGGATGTATGCCACGGCCGTGGGGATCAGGCCAAAGCCCGCGAAGAGCAGGATGAGCTGCGGCGACATTGCCGCCACCACATCCGGCCACGGCGCCGTGATGGCCGCCATGACGGCGCCACCAAAGACAAAACCCCAAAACGTGACCGCCAGCGGGTGGACCGTCTTGGTGGCCATGCGGCTAAATACTGCCAGCAGCGCACCGCAAAGACCTGCGATCACGCCCGACGCAACGCCCCAAACCGAGAAATGAAAACCAGACAGGTCACCGTTTGTCACCGCGAGCACACAGCCCATGATGTTAAAGGCGATAGCCATGAGCTTTACCGAGGTGACGCGCTCTTTATAGAGTATGCGGCCCAAGATGCAGCCAAAGACCGGTGAGGTGTAGAGCAGGACCGATGCCGTGGACATGCCCACCTCGCGCATGCACTCGTAATAGAGCGTGTTGGCGGTGGCAAGGCCGATGATGCCGACGAGCGCGCAGGGGATGAGCTCTTTGGGGCTCGCCTTGAACAGGGCCAGCGGACTCGGCGCCGTGGTCGCTCCCTCGCCGGGGCGGCAGCCCATAAACGCAAGGACAGGCGCCAGGATAAGCGCACCGACCAGTAGACGGAAGGCCGCCATGCTCTGGGACGTAATGCCCATGGCCGAGATGCCATTGACAAAGATTCCGATGGTGCCCCACATAAGCGCGGCGATCAGCACCAGCGCATAGCCCAGATTGCTTTTCTTCAACGCAGCCTCCTTGGTTCTGTTTCCAATATGTTTCATGCTACGTTATAGTCGTTATATACATTTTTCAAGGCACAAATCGGCGAACGGGAAATCTCTCGACACAAGGAGTGTCCCCAACTGCCGGCACAAAAGGAACGTCCCTAACTGCCGGCAGAAAGGGAACGTCCCCAAGTGCCGCTCTAGCAGTTGCGGTGAAATAGTTCTCAAACAGAGGCTTCACACTCCCAAACAGGAACTATTCCACCGCAACTCATGAGGGGTATTGGGCTGTTAGGCCGCTCTATCCCTTAGTAATCCAGCTTCCACATGTAACGGCGCGTCATGTAGTCCTTGTTGGTGACGGCGGAGAGCGCACGCATGTAGACGTTGTTGAGGATCGGGGCAAAGATCAGGTGGTTGAAGTACTCGCTCACGCTGTCCTTGATGTCGTTGAGGCCGAGCTCCTTGGCGTCGAGCTGGTAGACGCGCTCGCCACCGTACTGGTTGACAAAGCGGATGCCGCGCTCGTCGTTGCAACGGCTGCGGCCGACGCTGATGAGCTGGAACAGCGAGGTGCGCTTGTCCAGGATCTCGAAGGGGCCGTGGAAGAAGTCGCAAGTGTTGATGGTGCAGGAGTCGATCTGCAGCATCTCCTGCACGTTGCAGATGCTAAAGACGTAGGCGGCACCAAAAAGCGGGCCCTGAGCCATGACGTTGATGCAGGGCTTGTCGGCGTTCTGCTCAGCCCACTTGGCAGCAAGCGGACGAGTGTACTCGACGGCCTTGCGATAGATGGGGTCGACCAAGTCGAAGGCGGCCATAGCGGTCTCGTACTCGGCATAGCCCTCGGTCTGCTGCGTAAGCTCCATGGCGATCATGGTCACGACGGCAGAGTTGGTGCGGCCCATGCAGGACTCGTCGACGGCCAGGCTGTCGTACTGGATCTTGTAGTCGCAGACCTCGGTGAGGCCGGACTCGTCGACATAGATGGCGATGGTGCTGGCGCCGTGGTCCTTGGCGACCTGGGCGGCGACGATGGTCTCCTTGGTGCCGCGCATGGACACGACGACGGCCAGGGTGTTCTCGTTGACGTAGGCAGGCGTGGCGTGCACGAACTCGTTGCTGGTGTAGCTGGAGCTCACGACCTGCGTGGCCTCGTGCTCCATAAAGTACTGGGCAGGATAGTTGCCGCCGTTGGATCCGCCGGCGCCGATCCACACGACGCGCTTGATGCCGCCCTTGTCTGCCTTGTCAGCCAAAACCTGGGAGACGACGTCCTTAACCTGTTCCTGAGTAGTCATCGTGCATCAGCCTTTCTTCTCGTTTGATGCTGTCGATGGCATACAAGTTACATACATGTTTTAACGATGTCGACTAGTTGTATGCTAAATTTGTCTTAGAAATTTTGCTGATGCGGTTTTCGATAACTCGTTACCAGCGATTTTATTGTTGTATTGGATACATGCTTGATTAGCCAAGCATACAAGTTAGATACAGGTTAGTCGTATGAGCGCTTCGTCTAAAAAGAAATTGACCCAATACGAGCGTCTGGCGAGCACGCTGCGCGACCGCATCGCCGCCGGCGTCTACGCGCGCGAAGACAAGCTGCCGTCCGAGATGGAACTCATGGACGAATCGGGGCTGTCGCGCAGCACCGTGCGCCATGCCCTTAAGGTGCTAGCTGACGAGGGCCTGGTGCGCACCGAGCGCGGGCGTGGCGCCTTTGTGGCCGACACGCCCGCGCTCCACGAGAACAACCTGGTGTTTTCGAGCTACACGGCACAGGTACAGGGTCAGGGCATGAAGCCCACCACGCGCACGGTGGACTCGGGCTTTGCCAAAGCAATGGGCAGCGTGGCCAAGTTCTTTGACGCTACCGTGGGCAGCAAGCTTGTCAAACTTGTCCGCCTGCGTTACCTGGACGATGCGCCGCTGTGCCTGGAGACCACCTATTTGCCGCCAAGCTTTGGCTCGCTCATCGATCGCGATATCAACGGTTCGCTCTACGCCACGCTGCGCCAGGAATTCCATCGCGCGCCGGCACAGGGGCACAAGACCTTTGAGGTGTGCTATGCCTCGCAACGAGGCGAGTTTTATCACAGAGTAGCGCGGTGTGGGGCGAATCAAGATCTCCGCCTCAGAGTCAGCCACCGCGG
>DAWCEJ010000129.1:0-1620 GCA_052274955.1 Collinsella sp. | reverse complement strand
TATAAGAGACAGACTGAATGATGCTATCCCGGCATTCAATGCTCAGTTCATCTCGGAAGGTATGTCACTATGCCCAACCTTCACGATATTGAAAGGCGATTCAAGTCCGTCGAATCGACGAAGCAGATTTCGCATACCATGCAGATGGTTGCTGCTGCTAAAATCCGTCATTCGACCGAGCGTGTCGAAGCTGCTACGCCTTATGGCGAGGCTGTGAAGGAGATGCTGGCCAACATCGCACGCATGGGCGGTACTACTGCACCGCTCGCGACGGCGCATGACGAGGTTAAGAAGACCCTTATTGTGGTCATCGCCTCCGACCGTGGTTTGGCTGGTGGCTTCAATTCCAGCGTGCTTCGTCGTGCCGAGCAGATCATGAAGGAGCGCAAGGCAGAGGGCAAGGAGGTCGCTGTTGCCGCATGTGGCAAGAAGGCGATCGGCTACTTCAAGTATCGTGGTATCGATACGGTGCTTGCCTTCCGCGACCTGTCCGCTGATCCTCGCGTCGAAGAGGCTGATGCCCTGGCTGACTATGCTATGGAGCATTACCTCTCTGGCGAAATTGACGAGGTAGTCGTTCTTTACAACCATGCGAAGAACGCAGGTGAGCAGGTTCTGATCCAGCAGCCTCTGTTGCCGGTAAACCCGAAGGCATTCCTCCCCAAGGGCGAGGTATTTGTCAAGGGCGGCGGTATCACCGAGCCGACTCCCGATAACCCCGATCTTCCGGGCGCTATCGATTACGAGCCCAGCGAGGAAGATGTCTTGGATCACTTCCTTCCCGAGTATATTGCAGGTCATTTCTACTATATGCTCATTGACTCAGCAGCAGCTGAGCAGGCTGCTCGTCGCAATGCAATGAAGAATGCGACGGACAACGCCAATGACATGATTGAGACCCTCAACCGTGTCTACAACCGTGTACGTCAAGGCGCTATTACGACCGAGATCAACGAGATCGTCGGTGGCGCCGCAGCTTTGGAGGACTAAATGGCTGAAGAAACCAATACTGCTTCTGCGGCCACGCAGGGTGCCATCGGACACATTGTCCGCATCGTTGGCCCTGTTGTCGACGTTGAGTTCGCTCCGGATCATATGCCGGCGATCTACAACGCTCTGACCGTGAAAGCTACTACCCCCGTGGGCGACATCAATGTCGTTCTCGAGGTTCAGATGCACCTCCCTGGTGACCTGGTTCGCTCCGTTGCCATGTCGTCTACCGACGGCCTGGTACGCGGTCTGCCCGTACAGGACACTGGTGCACCTATGAAGATGCCCGTAGGTCCTGAGACCCTCGGCCGCATCTGGAACGTTATGGGCCAGCCCGTTGACGGTATGCCCATGCCCGACGTTAAGCAGTGGGCACCCATCCATCGTCCCGCTCCCGCTTATGAAGAGCTCGTCAACAAGACCGAGATCTTCGAAACCGGTATTAAGGTTATCGACCTTATCCAGCCCTTCATTAAGGGTGGTAAGACCGGTCTGTTCGGCGGTGCAGGCGTTGGTAAGACCGTTATCATTCAGTAGCTCATCAACAACCTGGCCCAGGAGCACGGCGGCACGTCGGTGTTCACGGGCGTGGGCGAGCGTACCCGCGAGGGCACCGACCTGTTCCTCGAG
>DAWCEJ010000128.1:0-2094 GCA_052274955.1 Collinsella sp. | reverse complement strand
CTCCTCCTCGGTCTTCATGAAAAACTCCGAGCCAGTCATGCGCATGCGGTTAGGGTCGTCGACCTTGGCGTTCATGCCAATGCACATGATGACGTCCTGCACGGGCGCGTCCTCGCGGCGCAGGTAGTGGAAGTCGTTGGTGGCGATGACCTTGACGCCCACCTGCTTGGCGATATCGATGAGCGTACGGTCCATCTGCTCGTCGGTCAGACCATTGTCGGTAGTGATGCCGTGTTCCTGGATCTCGATGTAAAAGTCGCCGGGTTCGAAGGTATCGCGGAAGGTCTCGGCCCACTTGATGGCGCCCTCCATGTCACCGCGGTCGATGTATTTGGGGATGATGCCCGCGATGCAGGCGCTCGTGCAGATCATGCCCTTGGCGTGGCGGCGCAGGTTGTCGAGCGTCACGCGCGGCTTATAGTAAAAGCCCTGCACGGCGGCCTCGGAGACCGTCTGCATCAGGTTGACGTATCCCTCCTGGTCCTTGGCCAGAAGGATCATGTGGTAGAGCTCGGGCTTATGGTCGCGGGCAAGCGTCTCGTCCGGCGTAAAGTAGACCTCGCAGCCAAAGATGGGCTTGATGACCAGAGGCGGCTTGAGCTCGTCGATGTTGCCCTTCTCGTCCCACATGGCCATGTCCTTCACATACTGGGCATGCTCGCGCGGGCTGGACTCGGGATCGGGCTCCACCAGCTCGTCGCGGCGGTCCTTTTCCAAGAAGGCCTTGTCGTGGCTCCAGGTTTTGTACTCGGGCGTGTTGTGGTTGACGGCGTCGCAGGCCAGCGCCAGGTCGGGTACGCCATACATGTAGCCGTGGTCGGTAATGGCCACGGCGGGCATGCCCAGCTCAACGGCACGATTGACCATATCCTGGATACGGGTTGCGCCGTCGAGCATGGAGAAAACAGTGTGATTGTGCAGATGGACGAATGCCATGTGATGAGCTCCGATGCGGGTTCGTGTTCTGACTGAACGATTTTACCCCACGGCACGGACAGCGCCCGAACCTAGCCAAACCCACACGGGCAGTCTTTTTGGGACGTGTCTTTTTTAGCTGCTTTGACCTGATTGCTTCATTCGTCGCAAAGGGGCCGGACCGCGACCCCATGTCGCGGTCCGGCCCCTGAGGAAAGCTCAGCTCAGGTCCTCGCCGTTTGAGGCAATTACCTTGCGATACCACTCGAACGATCTTTTCTTGCTGCGCCGACGTGTGCCGTGTCCTTCGTCATCGAGGTCGACATAAATGAAACCGTAGCGCTTGCGCATCTGGCCCGTTGCGACCGAAACCAGATCGATCGGTCCCCAGCACGTGTAGCCCAGGAGGTCCACCCCGTCGATTTCGACGGCGTCCTTCATAGCCTGGATGTGCTCGCGCAGGTAATCGATACGGTATCCATCATCCACAAAGCCGTTCTGATCCGGCTCATCCGGGGCTCCGAGACCGTTCTCCACGATAAAGAGCGGCTTTTCGTACCGGTCGTATATGTCGTTCATGGTGATGCGCAGCCCTGCGGGATCGATGAATCTGCCCCATGGCTCCATCTTGAGGTAAGGGTTGGGGGCACTCTTGAGTAGATTGGAGTCGAACTGCCCCTCGGTGTTTGCCTGCGCCACGCGCGTCGAGTAGTAAGAGAAGCCCACGAAGTCCACCGGATTCTGCGCAAGGACCTCCTCATCGCCCTCCGCCCAAGGAATCGCGAACCCTTGACGCTCATACTCCGTGAGCATGTAGCACGGATAGTGGCCGCGCACCTGCACGTCGGTGAACATGTAGTGCTTGCGATTCTCGTCCTGAGCCGTTTTAACGTCGGCAGGGTTGCAGGTAGCAGGATAGAAAATACCCGCATTGAGCATGCAGCCGATTTGCGCACCAGGGATGATCTCATGGCAGGCGCGCACCGCGCAAGCACTCGCCACGAGCACGTGATGCACCGCGTTATGAACGGAGACGTAGCGGTCCTCCCCCTCATCAAACACGATGCCTGCCGCCATGAAGCACGCAGAGGTCATGATGTTGATCTCGTTGAACGTGAGCCAAGAGCGCACTTGATTGCGGTAACGTGCGAACACAGTGCGCGCGAAGCGCTCAAACAT
>DAWCEJ010000127.1:0-9266 GCA_052274955.1 Collinsella sp. | reverse complement strand
GGCGTGTGCGTGCCGGCGTTCATCAGCTTCGCGGCCGGCTCCAGCGTGAGCCCGCTCGCCGTGGCGCTCATCGTCTTCACGTCCATCAACATCCACTACATCCTGCCGTTCCACAACCTGCCGATCCTTATCGGCGAGGGCAAGGACGCCGGCGGCTACACCTCCAAAGAGGCTATGCGCATGGGCATTCCCCTCACTGTGGTCGTCTTTATCGTCGTGCTGGTCGAGGCCGCCTGGTTCCACCTCTTTGGCCTGATGTAAGCGGTCGAGCGCTTGGGCTGTAAGCAGCCGAGTGCTCGAACTGCGAGTGGCCGAGCGTCCCATCTATGAGCGCCGCGGCCCCACTACGTTACCCAGCCCGGCGGCATCCTCGCCGCCGGGCGTTCTCCCGAAAGGAGCATGCTATGTCCACTACCGATGCTTCCCAGATCCACGACCTGCGCTCCGCGCTCGACTTTTTGCGCGAGATGCCGGGCCAGCTGCTCGAGACCGACACTCAGGTCGACCCGGACGCCGAGGTCTCGGGTGTCTATCGTCACGTCGGTGCCGGCGGCACCGTTATGCGCCCGACCAAAGAGGGCCCGGCGATGGTCTTCAACAACGTCAAGGGCTTTGACGATGCCAAGGTCTGCATCGGCATGCTTGCCAGCCGCAAGCGCGTTGCCGCCCTGCTCGACCTGGACGAGGAGCACCTGGGCCTCGAGATCGGCAAGCGCTTCGAGAACCTGATCGCGCCCGAGCAGATCGCCGAGGGTGCGCACGTCGACTGTCAGGAGGTCGTGTACAAGGCGACCGACGAGGGCTTTGACCTGCGCAAGATCGTTCCCGCTCCTACCAACACGCCCGTCGACGGCGGCCCCTACATCACCATGGGCCTCGCCTATGGCACGAGCCCCGACGGCTCCCAGTCCGACGTGACCATCCACCGCTTCTCCTGCGTCGACAAGGACAAGCTCGCCATGTGGATCACCCCCGGCAGCCGTCACCTTGGCGCGTTCTTTGACGAGTACTGCCAGCGCGGCGAGGACATGCCCATCTCCATCTCCATCGGCCTGGACCCCGCCGTGTACATGTGCTGCGGTTTCGAGGCTCCCACCACGCCGCTCGGCTTCAACGAGCTGCAGATCGCCGGCGCCCTGCGCGGCCACGCCGTCGAGCTTGCCGACTGCGTCACCGTTCCGCAGAAGTGCATCGCCAATGCCGAGTATGTGCTCGAGGGCTACCTCATGCACGACGAGACCATCAACGAGGACGTCAACGGCCACGGCTACGCCATGCCCGAGTTCCCCGGCTACACCGGTGGCGCCAAGGTCTGCCCGGTGATCAAGATCACCGCCGTCACCACGCGCGTCAACCCCATCATGGAGAGCTGCATCGGTCCCTCGCACGAGCACGTGTCCATGGCCGGCATCCCCACCGAGGCATCCATCTACAAGATGGTCGAGACCGCCATCCCGGGCCGCCTGCTCAACGTCCACGCTGCCCCCTGCGGCGGCGGCAAGTTCGTTGCCATCATGCAGTTCAAGAAGTCGAGCAAAAATGACGAGGGCCGTCAGCGCAACGCCGCCATGCTCGCCTTCTCGGCATTCTCCGAGCTCAAGCACGTCATCCTTGTTGACGAGGATGTCGATATCTTCGATATGAGCGACGTGATGTGGGCCATGACCACGCGCTTCCAGGCCGACGTGGACCTCATCACCATCCCCGGTTGCCACTGCCACGTGCTCGATCCGTCCAACGACCCCGCGTTCGACCCCACGATCCGCGAGCACGGCATCGCCTGCAAGGCCATCTTCGACTGCACGGTTCCGTTCGACCTTAAGAAGAACTTCATCCGCTCGCAGTTCATGGAGATCGACCTGGACAAGTGGGCTAGGGAGATTGCGGCGTTTTAACAAACGCCGCACCGGTCGACGCTGCGCCCGCGCCTGGCGGACAATCTGCCCCTCAGCTGCGAAGGCATGGGCATAAGCCCTATGCCTTCTTGTTTCGGGGCACCTTGTCTCGCCAGGCGCGCGCTCGCTGACATTGCCCGACCTATAGCCGCCATTTTGTTGTTGCTGGTAAGCCCTACCAAGTAGTTAAGGAGTTGTCATGCCTGAGTCTTCTGTCCGTCCCCGTCGCATTGTCGTTGGCGTGTCTGGCGCCAGCGGTGCCGCGCTGGGCCTTGAGTGCCTCAAATGCCTGCGTCAGGCCGGTGCCGAGTCGGCGCTTGTCGTCACGCGCGGGGGAGAGATCACCATCGAGCAGGAGCTCGGCATGACGCTCGACGAGTTTGCGTGCCATGCCGATGTGGTCTACGACAACAAGAACATCGGCGCCGCCATCGCAAGCGGCACCTATCCGGTCGACGGCATGATCGTGGCACCCTGCTCCATGAAGACGCTCGCCGGCATCGCGAGCGGCTACAGCGAAAACCTGTTGCTGCGTGCGGCCGACGTGCAGATAAAAGAGCAGCGCCGCCTGGTGCTCATGGTGCGCGAGACGCCCTTCAGCGCCATTCACATCGACAACATGGCGCGCCTGGCGCGCGTGCCGGGCGTCATGCTCATGCCGCCCATGCTTACGTTTTACAACGGCCCCGCCACGCTCGATGACGCGGTGCATCACATCGCCGCCAAGGCGCTCGAGGCCGTCGGCGTGTCATGTGCAAACTATAAGCGCTGGTCATAGGCGTCTTTAGGGTAGGATACGAGTAGTGTTTGAGCCCGCTGCCCCTGTGGGCGGCGGGCTTTGTGCGCAAAAGGGATGTGTCGGGAGGACCTATGCAGACGGGCATGTATGCGATTAGCGAGATGGCGAGCTTGTTTAACGTTTCGCGCCAAACGCTCATCTACTACGACAAGATCGGTCTGTTTAAACCCGCCGTGGTTAACGAAAAGGGCTACCGTTTCTATTCGCCCACGCAGATCCCGCTCATGCGTCTGATCTGCATGCTACGTGACCTAGGGCTCGAACTCGATGAGATCGACCGCCTAGCCTCGACGTTCGACATTAGCGAGATGACCGATCACCTGCGCTCGCGGGTGCAAGCGCTCGATGAACAGATCGCCGGCCTCAAAGCCGAGCGCGCGAGCGTGCAGGAGCGCCTGAGGTTTTTACGACGAGGCGGTTTACTGGCGCGAGCGCGAGGGCAGGCCGGAGCTCAAGCAGTTTGAGCGTCGCTACGTGGTCTTTGAGGAGTTTCCAGGCGATATCGAGCGCGGCCGCTCGATGCTTCACCCCACGCTCATGCGGGCCATCCTGCGCATGCGTGCGTTGACGGGCACGCGCCCTATGCGCGGCTGGGGTGCCATGCTGCGTCGTGAGGCGCTGCATTCCGACGACCCTATCGCCGGCGCGGGCTCCTTTGCCGTGCTGCCGCGCGGTGCCGAGGAACTGCTGCCGAGCGATCCCGCCGAGCTGGCAGAGATCGGCATCGAAGTGCTGCCCGAGGGCACATACCTGTGCATGAGCCGCTGGGGTATGCCGTACGAGCCCGAGGGCATCCGCGCCATCGTTGCCTGCATGGACGAGCACGCGCTCCAGCCCGTTGGCAACGCTTTCGACTTTTGCTACCTCGATACCACGAGCTACGACGAGTCCCACCAAGAGGACTTTTGCTGCATCCAAATCCCTGTTACCCTCCAGATGTGACAAAGGGACAGTCCCTTTGTCACATTCGTGGTGTGGCTGCTGCCCAAACCGTCACAACATTTGATGAAAATCTCGAAAACGAGGAAAAGCGTCGAATGTTGTGACGCTTTTCCTGTCTGTGCCGGCGAGCTCCCGTGCCATCTGGGGGTATAAGGCTGGCAAGTGTTTATTTGCGAGGCTTAAGGGGCGCCCCGTATGGATATCGATAACTTTGAATGGTGGTATAGCGAGGGCGAGGCTCCGGACGAGGAGTGGGACGAGCCCGCGCCGCGTGACGTGTCGAGCGACGAGGACGAGGCCGGCAACGATGCTGCTGTCGAGCCGGGCTCCGCCCCCGACTCCGCCGAGCCTCTGACCTTCGAGCAGGCCTGGGCCCAGGCCGAGGCCGACGAAGCGAAGGCCGACGCCACGGCCACGCTCGGTGAGCCGGCGGACATGTCCATCTCGCCGGCCAAGATCCCGCAGCCGCGCCATAACATCGACCCCGGCAGTACGGCATCCTTCAGCATTCTCGACGTGCCCTCGCAGGGTGCCCAAGCACCCGCGCCCACACGTCGCCCCGACCTGGCTCGCGAGGAGGACGCGGGCCGTCGCTCTCCGCTCGGCCCCATCCTCATCGCCTTCATGGCCGGCGTTATCGCATGCTCGGTAATTGGAAACGTCTGGAGCCATGTTGAACAACAACGAAAAGACGCCGCCAAGGTCGAGATGTCCGTCGAACAATCGCTCAGCCGCACGCGCTCGGTGCATGTATCGGTCGAGGTCAAGGACGGCGCGACGTGGGACACCGCGCGCGGCGACAGCCAGATGCTCGTCCATATCGTGGGTCGCACGCTCAAGGGGCAAGCGATCGACGAGTACCAATACGTCAATTCCGAAGGTGACGGCATCGAGCTCAAGCCCGGCGACTACGAGCTCACGGTCGATGAGCCGCCCGTCGCCACCGACGGCACGCGTTACCGTGCCTCAAAGCGCATGGTTCCGGTGAGTTTTAATTCACAGGCGCCCGATACGGTCGATAGCACGCCGCAGGGCGGGTTTGACCTTTACGCTATTGCTCAATAACTGCACCTGTCGCTCAACCCCGCCGCCAAGAGTGGGACAATAGCCCTCGACACCGTTGTTTACTATTGGAGGAAGTAGCATGTCCACCGTCACTACCATCAAGCGCGGCGGCCTCATCGCGGCCATCGATTCCATGGGTGCCCAGCTCACGAGCCTTGCCCTCAACGGCAACGAGTGTCTGTGGCAGGGCGATCCCACCTTTTGGGGCAAGCATGCGCCCATCCTGTTCCCCATTGTGGGCTCGCTGCGCAACAACACGGCAACGTCTGCGGCCGGCACCTGCGAGATGCCGCGCCACGGACTCGCGCGCATCGTCGAGCACAAGCTGGTCGAGGTTTCGGAGGACGGCTCCTCGGTAACGTACGAGATCACCGATACGCCCGAGTCGCTCAAGGCCTTTCCGTTTCACTTTAAGCTCAACATGACCTATGCCCTGACCGGCGACGCCACGCTTACCCAGACCTTTGCCGTTACGAACACCGGCGACGTGGCCCTGCCGTTCTCGGTGGGCGGTCATCCTGCATTCAACGTGCCCGCCCCCGGTGCCGAAGACGAGGCGTTCGAGGATTACGAGCTGGCGTTTACCGAGGCCTGGACGAACGAGGCTCCCATCATCACGCCCGACGGTCTTATGACGTTCGAGGGTAGCTGCAAGGCCCCCGATAACTCGGACGTGCTGCCCATCACGCACCGCAGCTTCGATAACGACGCCATCATGTTCACCGATACTCCGGGCTCCACGCTCACGCTGCGCGGCCGCAAGTCGGGCCACGGCGTCAAGATCGACTTTGAGGGCTTTAAGTACATCGGCGTGTGGTCTGCCGCCAACGACGCTCCGTTTGTGGCGCTCGAGCCCTGGACCGGCCACACCACCATGGACACCGAGGACGATGTCTTTGAGCACAAGGTCAACACCATCACGTTGGCACCGGGCGCTACCGACATCCGTTCCTTTAGCGTCACCCTGCTCTAGAGGTTCCGCCGTTCTAACGAACGACGGACCGGTCGACGCTGCGCCCTTAGGTTCCGCCGTTCTGACGAACGGCGGGTCGGTCGACGCTGCGCGCCACCCAGAGCGACAATTTGTCATTCAAAAGGCACGGCATGACCAGAAGGTCTATGCCGTGCCTTTTTCATGCCAACTTGTTCGCTCTGGGCGGCGCTCGCTGGCATTGCCAAAACATCGACGTTCCCAATGACTACCGCGTGTCTATTAATTTTTCGAGCTTGTGCTGCGCTACTGGTCGCTGGCGTATATCCTGTTAAGTCGTCAGCATACAATTCAACAGGGAAGGCAGATTATGCATTCTCCCCATCAACGCGACGCGCATCCGCAGCCGGTGTGCAGCCGTCGTATCTTCTTAGGCAGTGCGCTTGCTGCGAGCGCTACCGTTGTCGCCGGCGCGCTCGCCGGCTGTCAGCGCCCGTCCACGCTCAAGGTGGTTCAGCCCACGACGGGCGGCGGTCGCGATGACCTGTCCGATTCCGTTATCGGCAAGGATAAGATCCGCATCGGCATGGAGGCGGCCTACGCCCCGTACAACTGGCAGGTTTCCGAGGCCAGCGAGTTCACGATCCCCATCGACAACGTGCAGGGCGCCTATGCCGATGGCTACGACGTGCAGATCGCCAAGATCGTCTGCAAGGCTCTCGGCGGCGAGCCCGTTGCCGTCAAGCAGAGCTTCTCGGGCCTTATCGACTCGCTCAACAACGGCCAGATTGACCTCATCATCGCCGGCATGAGCGCCACGCCCGAGCGCGAGGAGTCCGTCGGCTTTTCCGACCCGTACTTCATTGGCTACTTTGGCCTGTTCGTAAAAGAGGGCTCGCCCTACCAAAACGCCACCAAGCTCAGCGACTTCAGCGGTGCCACGGTGCTCGGCCAAAAGGACACCATGCTCGATACCGTCATCGACGAGATTCCGGGCGTTGTGCACAAGAACCCGGTCGATTCGGTCCCCACGGTGTTCTCGAATCTGCTGCAGGGCACGTGCGACGCCGTGACCTACAACACGGAGAACGAAAAGGGCTATATGGCCCAAAATCCCGGTATCGTCCCCATCCACTTTGCCGAGGGCGAGGGCTTTAAGCAGGAGGTCACGGCAAATGTCGGTTGCCGCAAGGGCTCGGACAAACTGCTTAAGCTCATCGACAAGACACTCAAGGGCATTAGCCAAGAGGAGCGCGACCAAATGTGGGACGCGTGCCTCGACCGTCAGCCGGCATAGGGAGGCAGCATGAAAGGCATCAATCGTCTGGCCTCCTTTATCAAGGCCGACCACCGTTATGTGTACCTGGGCACGAGCGTTATCGCGGCGCTCGGCTTGGCATTTAGCCAGCGCAACCCCACGCCGCTGAGCTTTTTGGCGCCCACCGGCATCTTCCAGGATTGCCTTTGGGCGATTCTTTGGGCCTGGATCGTCGTGTCGGCGGCAGCGCTCGTCACCAAGGTTATGCACTGGAGCGACTATCGCGAAAGGTCACCGTTTGCATCCGAGCGTTTCCGTCGCGGCGCGCGCCTGGGCAGCTATGTCGTGGTCGTCATCGCGGCGATCTTCTTTGTCGACCGCTGCGTCATGTCGTTTATCGATCTGGTGCAGGTGAGCATTGTCTCGGATTCCAACCCCAGCGACTTTTTGTCGAGCTTGGTCTACATGACCTACAAGAGCGGCGACTTCTTCATCCGTGGCATCGAGATCACCATCGCGCTTGCCACCTTCGGCACCGTCATCGCATTCTTCCTGGCGCTGCTCTTTGTGTTCCTGCGTATTCAGACCTTCGACCGCGTAGACAACGACCTGGTGCGCTTCTTTAAGAGCATCGGCCGCGGCTTTGCGACCGTCTACTCCACCATCGTGCGCGGCACGCCCATGATGGTCCAGGGCCTGCTCATCTATTACGCGGGCTTCACCGTTTTGCGCGGCATGGGCTTCGAGACCGCCCAGGCCAACCAGATTTGGAGTACCTTCACCGCCGGCCTCGTCACCATCTCGCTCAACTCCACCGCCTACATGATGGAGGTCCTGCGCGGCGGCATCGAGTCCATCGATCCCGGCCAGGCCGAGGCAGCGCGCTCGCTGGGGCTTTCGCAGTGGCAGGCTATGCGCAAGGTCGTGTTCCCCCAGGGCATTAAAAACGCGATTCCGGCGCTCACCAACGAGCTCATCATTAACATCAAGGATTCGTCGGTGCTCTCGGTCATCGGCGTGTTCGACCTCATGTATGCCACCACCACCGTCGCCGGCGTGTACTACCGCCAGATGGAGGTCTACTGCGTGGCGCTCGTGGTCTACCTGATCCTGACGCTCGTGGCGAGCCGCCTGCTCGAGGCCTTTGGCAAAAAGCTCGGCGCCGAGGCTCCTGCCACGCTGCCCAGCTCTAACTAGGCTTAAGACGAGGAGAATCATCATGGCAGATACCGCCACTACCGGCACCGCGGCCGCCGCACAAACTAAAGAGTCACTCATCCGCGTCGAGGGCCTGCGCAAGAGCTTCGGCTCGCTCGAGGTGCTCAAGGGTATCGACTTGTCCGTCAATCCCGGCGAGGTCGTCACCATCATCGGTGCTTCGGGTTCGGGCAAATCGACCTTTCTGCGCTGCCTCAACCTGCTCGAGACCCCGGACGCGGGCCACATCTGGTTCCACGGCCAGGACCTTACGGCCGAGCGCTGCAATATCAATAAACTCCGCGAGGACATCGGCATGGTGTTCCAGGGCTTTAACCTGTTCAACAACATGGATGTGCTCGACAACTGCACGCTCGCGCCCGTCACGCTCAAAAAGATGAGCAAGGCCGAGGCCGAGAAGGTCGCGATGGAGCATCTGGCGAGCGTGGGACTCGAAAAGTTCGCGCACGCCGCCGTGGGTCGCCTGTCCGGTGGCCAAAAGCAGCGCGTGGCCATCGCTCGCGCCCTGTGCATGAGTCCGCAGATCATGCTGTTCGACGAGCCGACTTCGGCACTCGACCCCGAGATCGTGGGCGAGGTGCTCGAGGGCATGCGCAAGCTCGCCGCCGACGGCATGACCATGGGCGTCGTCACGCACGAGATGGCCTTTGCCCGCACGGTGTCCGACCGCGTGGTCTTTATGGACAAGGGCGTGGTGCTCGAGGATGCCGCGCCGGCCGAGCTCTTCGGCAACCCCAAACACCAGCGCACTCGCGAGTTCCTCTCTCGCTATCTCGAGGACAAATAACCGGCGCAAACGCCTGCGTTGCAGGGCCGCTCCCGTGGGGCGGCCTTTGTCGTCACAATCGAAAGGATGTCATGGCCGAGGTTTGGCGCTTCTTTGCGCATGAGGACGATTTTGCCGATATGGACGAGGCCGGCGCGTGCGAGCGCTTGGGCCGCGTGCTGTCGTTTCCGACCATCTCGAGCATGGATGCCGAGGCGGTGGACTGGCAGCCCTTCGACGACCTGCGCGCCTATATGCAGCAGGCCTGGCCGCGCGTGTTTGCGGCGGGCGAGGTCGAGCTTATCGACCACTCGCTGTTGGTGACGCTTGGCGGTTCCGACTCCGCCCTCAAACCCGTCATGCTCATGGGCCACATGGACGTGGTCCCCGTG
>DAWCEJ010000126.1:0-3412 GCA_052274955.1 Collinsella sp. | reverse complement strand
GACCTGGTGTGCTGCTATCACCCATGCCAGTCACAAATGATTTGATACCAATTATAGGTATGCAGGTTTTTACTATTTAATACCACTCGCTCAGCGGGGTGTTTTTTACCGTAAACGGCAGACGCATCCCATCAGGCACGTTCCTTGTTTCGATGGCGGACAAGCGCCACCAAAAAGCCATCGCCAAAGGCATCGCATGCCAAGTTGCCTACAATCACCAAAACGATAATCGCCGCGCCCAAAAGCTCGTTCCAGCGAAAGACCTCGCCAAAGAGGAGCGCCGACCAGCAGGGAGCGAGCACGACCTCACTCATGCAAACCAAGTTGGCCGCAAACGCGTTGGTGCGCGCAATCCCCTTGGCATACAGCACACTCGCAAGGCCGCTGCAAAAAAGGCCATGCACCAGCATAAGCCCCCACTCAAAGGGTTTCACGGAGCCTAGGTCGCCGGCAAAATAGACGATCGGAAGTATCGAGATGCCGCAGGAGATGAGCGAGGACACCATGGGCGGCGCATCGGGGCGAGAGTTTAAAAAGAAACACAGCCCAAAGGTGGCGCCCGAAATGACGGCAAGCAGGTTGCCGAGCATGCCCTCGGCACTCAAATCACCTAAAAAGAAAAGTCCCATACCCGTAAAAGCAACCACCACGGAGGCAATCTTCGCAGGCGAGGGCAACGTGCGAGTTGCGAGCGACTGATACACGATAACGAAAATCATCGAGGTGTACTGCAGAACGATCGCGTTGCCGACCGTCGTGAGCTGGTTGGCAAAGTTAAACGTGGTGCCCGTCACGAAGTTGCAGACGGCCACAAGGACAATTAGACGGCTGACGCGGAGGACAGGCCTGCCGACGAGCAGGATAAAGAGCGCCATAAATATTGCCGTAACGGCACCGATCAAAAGAGCTGACTGCGAATTGGCGCGAACGAGGATGCCGATAAAACTCCACAAGAGCGCCGTGCCAAATAGATACATCGCCCCGCTCACGCCACTATCGGGTGGATTGTCAGATCGAATCACGAAGCACCTCCAGCTAGCTTTCGGTAATAAAAAACGGCGACCGCAATGGGTCGCCGTTTCCCTTGGGGGCAGAATAGAACGCAGGGCCCTTACGCCAGCACGCCGAAGAACGCGCCGACGATGCCCACGACCATGGTGGCCACGATCAGCACCATGGGGTTGATCTTCTTGGACAGCAGCCAGTAGTACAGCCAGAAGGCGATCATGCCGAGCATGCCGGGCATGATGCCGTCCAGGATGTCCTGGAGGGGCTGGGCGTCCTCGCCCGAGCCGATGGCCACCGGGATGCTGGCCCAGAACATGTCCTTGCACATGGCGCCCACGACCATGACGCCCACGATTCCCACGCAGGTCATGATCTTCTGCATGAGGCCGGTCCTCTGGGCCTCGTCCAGGAAGCCCACGCCCAGCTCGTAGCCCTTGACGGCGCCCCAGACGCGCAGCGCGAAGCCGGGGACGTTGTAGATGAGCAGGAAGGCGATGGGGCCGAAGGGGTTGCCGGCCTGGCACAGGCTGATGCCCACCGCGGCGGCGACCACGCGCAGCGTCGACAGGAAGATGGAGTCGCCGATGCCGGACAGCGGGCCCATGAGGGCGGCCTTGACGTCATTGACGCTCTCGGGCTCGATCTCGCCGCGGGCGACCTTCTCCTCCATGGCCATCGCGATGCCGCCGACGAACGGGGCGAACTGGACGGTGATGTTGAAGAACGCGCAGTGGCGGTGCAGGGCCTCGGCGTAGTCGTCGGGGCGGCCGGCGTAGATCTTCTTGAGCATGTTGGCGACCATCAGGCAGAAGGCGATGTTCATCTGCTTGTAGTAGGTCCAGGAGAACTCCATGCCCAGGGCGCCGACGTTGACGGCGCTCTTGACGAGGTCGGAGCGCGTGATCTTGTTCTCGGGACTAGAAGTCATCGTCCTCATCCCCTTCCGCGGAGAGCTGGGGCTGGGCTCCGCCCAGGCCGAGCAGGTCGAACTTGTCGATGCCGATGATGATGGCGATCAGGGCGACGCCCAGGACGGGCACGTTGGCGTAGGAGCACAGCAGGAAGCCCAGGAAGTAGAAGGGCACGAGCTGCTTGGTGAGCACCAGGCGGCCGAGCATGGCGAAGCCCATGGCAGGCAGGATGTTGGCGGCAACGCCAAAGCCGTCGATGATGAAGGGCGGGATGAAGTCGAGCAGGCCCTGGATGGCGTCGGAACCCAGATAGAAGGCGCCGCCGCACAGCAGGAAGTACTCGACGCAACCCCAGATTCCAATTCCCCAATGAACGGCGTAGATGCCTTTGAGGTTTCCCTTGAGGGCAAACTTGTCTGCCATGTCGACAAACACGGGGAACAAGGCATTGGTAATGTTGCCGATCGTCAGCGAAAGGACGGCGATGGGCATGGCGAGCACGCCGCCGACGGTTTCATTAGGCGGTACGTAGGCGCCGATGGAGATCGAACCCATGAACAGTAGCTCCAGGCTGGCGCCAACGGCAAGGCCGGTCTGCAGGTCCCCCAGCACCAGGCCCACGAGCGGGCACAGGACGATGGGGCGGAACGCATAGAGCGTACCGAGCTGGAAGTCGAACTTACCAAACGCGGCGATAAGTCCGATGAGGATTGCTTGGACAAGCATACATCCCCCTTTCCTAATAGGACACTACGAAGAACCCGCAGGCTCTTCGAAATTAAACGCCTAGAGCACGCTGGCGCAGTCGACCTTGGGGGCGTCGGCCAGAGGACGAATCTCGACCTCGACGCCGCGGCTCAGCATCTCGCGCACATCGGCTTCCTCGGCCGCAGTCAGGAAGATCTGACGAGAGACCTGACGAGCATCGGGGCGCTTCTCGTCCTTGGGCTTGGTGTTGCCCAGGTTGACCGACTTGATCTGCGGGCAGCCCTCAACAAGCTGCTTTGCCTCAGCGATGGTGGCGACGCAGATAATCATCTTGTATTTGTCAGTCACACCCGAGTTAATGGCCTCGATGGCATTCGCCATATCCTTGATGACGAGCTTGCAGCCGGCAGGCTTGCCCATCTTGAGCGTCGTCTTCCACACCGGGTCGTTAGCGACCTTATCGCCCACGCAGAAGATGCAGTTGGAGCCGAGGCCCTGAACCCAAGAGACCGCGACCTGGCCATGAAGCAGGCGATGGTCGACGCGAAGTAGCTGAATCATAATGTGACCCCCCAAAGGTCTTGTGCCGTCTTACGGCGTGTCAGTAGGTGCTGCGGATTAGAACTCTTCTTCCTCGTCGTCATCGACCAAAAGATCGTTGACAAACTTCACGCGCGTATCGTCCGCAGCGACGATGGTGCGAATCGTCTCTTCAACCGGCGCCGACTCGTCAGAGAACAGCAGCTGAATGAGCAGAGGAAGGTTCATGTTGGTAACGAGGTACG
>DAWCEJ010000125.1:0-5597 GCA_052274955.1 Collinsella sp. | reverse complement strand
GATCATGGCCATGCCGAGAAGATGCGTCCTGTTGCCGCCACGGTAGGTTACGCCGGTTACCGGGTTGTGCGGAGCCGCCATGTCGTGCCACGGCTTGACCCATTCGAAGCCGCCCTTGTCCATGTCCTCAATGACCTTATCGACGATCTGCTTGCGTTGCAGGTCCGCACGTTCCTTTCCCGTCAGCTTCTTGCCACCAGAGGCCATACGGCATCCCTCCTCATTTCTAAGCTAATGCATATTCTACCAGCAACTCTGGTAAACCTTTCCAATTACAGCCACTATTACGGCAAACCCATCTGGAAAGCAAGCCGTTGCACCCGAAAGCGCAGTGCATTCCCCTCTGAGGGGGATGCTAGCAAGCGCTGCCATGCGTGAGCCCTAGTAACCTTACAACCCAACGTCCTCGCAACCCAACGCTACAACAACATAAAACCACTGCGGCAGCTGCCCAAAACTCCCAACAACAAGAACCTTCTCTTCAAAGCCTTAGCGGAAATTTCCGGAGCAGTGGGAGAGTGTCAACATTAAAAGGCAACATAACAGCCGGCACCCCATATTCGCATTCAAATGCGAATATGCCGGAAGAGCCGATCAAGAAGCGGAAATATACTGCTGATGAGGCGCTGAAAGCGCTTATTTGTGGTAAAAGATGGGAGAACAACGATGCAAATCGACAAGACGACATGCCTCAACGGCGCACTTTGGAGATCCGACAACTTGGCAGGAGCCGATGCGGGCTGTTCGGTGGTTGAGAAGTTCCTTGAGGAACATCCGCACTCAGGTTGGGGGTTGTCCATATACAACACTTTGGATGGAAGCACGGCTGAGATCGAGTGCGAGGTGGAAAACATCCCAAGAATAGTGTCGTTCGTCTACAACTTGGAGCACGCCTATCCGATGACGTTCATCGGCGAAAACCCGGCAACGGAGTCCTATGTTGTCGGGATGCGCTGCACTCGCGGGCGCATCGAGATGCCGGCAGCCTACAAAGACGTGGATGGCGAGCTGCAAAAACAGTTTGCATGCTAAAATACCGCCATACCGTCGTCAGGACGGGAATCCACGCCTGCGGAGAGAGTACTTGCTCGCTGAACCAGGAAGACCCGGCAGAAGTGCCACGGTCGCTGAACTTGCATTTCCAGGCAATGTAACCGCAGCAGGTTCCGGCACCAACCGCCCTGCCAAGATCGCTGAACCTGTTAGCTGTGTTCGATGAAAACACCCGCAAAACCCAAAAGAGCCGAAGGCAAAGCGCCCTCGGCTCTTCTCATCTCATCGCTTTTTCTTCTTGCTGTCGGGAAAATCGAAGGTCACGCTGCACTCGACGACATCGAGCTTGAGCTTTGCGTCGAACGTGCTGCCGTTCTTCCCTTTGAATCCCTTGATGAGCCCTGTCTCATGCTTATCGAGAAGCGTTTGCACCTGCTTGTCGGTGAGCTTCTTATGCGCGATCTCCCTGAAGAAGCGAAAGCCGCAGCCGGCAACTGAATGCCATTTGCCGTCATCGCCCTTCTCGCTTTTGTTTGAGGAGCAGGTGATGGTCTTGTCGGTCAGCAGAACGTCCTTTCCGCATCGCGGGCACTTGCCGATTGCCTTGGCGTTCTTGGATGGGAACACGAACTTAACCTTGAGGTCGTTGGGATCGAGCTCAAGGTACGCATCGAACGCCTTGCCGCTTTTCCCTGCAAAGCCCTTGATGAGCCCTGTGCGCTTGCCGGAGACGATTGCCTCCACCTGCTTCTTGTCGAGCTTCTTATGCGCGATCTCTCGGAAGAAGGAGAACCCGCAGCCGGCAACCATGCTCCATTTGCCGTCGGCGCCCTTCTCGCGCTTGATGGATGAGCAGGTTGCCACCTTGTCGCCTAAGAGCACCTGCTCACCGCATTTGGGGCAGTCCCCAACAGGATCGCCGCCGAGGGTGAATTGCATCGAGTCGAGCTTCGAGGCGTTTGCCTCCATGACCTTGACATCGTGGGCAACCATATCGGCAACCTCTTCAAGCACATCCTCAGGATCGAGCTTGAAGTCGCCGACCAGCTCCATCTTGTCGAAAAGCTCCTTGGTAACCGAAGGATCCGCAATGCGGCACCCATCGATAAGCGCATAGCTCACCTTTCCGCACTCCGTCAAGGAGAGGTTGCCACGGCTCTCTGCAAGAAGCGACTTCTCGATACCGGACTTTGAGATGTCGGCAAGGGTAGAGGTGCGTGTGGCACCGGTACCCACGCCGTGCCTCTCAAGCTGCTTGTTCAGCCATTTTATGGTAGGCCTCTGCGGCCGCTGGTTCGCACCCTCATGGACATAAGGCACGGCAGTGTCGGAGAATCCCTTGCCGGTTTCCTCCTCGGCATCGTCTGCGGACTCGCCGTCTGCATCGAATACCTTCTTGAAGCCTTCCTTGCCGGGAATCGGAACGCGCGTGTCTCCAATGTATTCGGGGAAGTCCGCAATATGCCCCTTCACAAGCTCGTATTCGTAATCCTCGCAGAGGATGGCAAGGTAGTTCTTGGCAAGCGTCTCGTAGATTGCCTGAGCCTCCTTGCCGTATTTGGCAAGGTTCTCCAAAGAGCCTGGCACATTGGGACCGGGGCGGTTGGCGCCGTGGGCCCCGCCTTCCTTGACATGCGTTTTGCGCGGCTCGGTATGCGTGAGCAGCGATGCGTCGATGCCCACAACGTCGGCGATTCGCTTTGCGAGCGGCAGAAGCTCGGCGAACTGCTCAGGCGTGACCGTCTTGTCCTCGGTACGGGGATACGACACAACCTGCGCCTCGTACATGTTCTGGTAGGTCTTCAGCACCGATTCTGGCTTGAACCCCTCGTTTCGCGCCAAGATAGCGGAAAGCGCAGCCAAATCGAGCAGCTTGCCAGGTGCAGTGCGCTTGGAAACCCTTGAGTCCTCGACGACATCCGACTCATGGAGTGCGGACAGGTCGACCTTCTCCTTGCTGTCGAAGCGAATCTCGGATGGGTCCTCAACCTTGCGTGCGAACATATTGCCGTTCGCATCCTTGAAGCGAGCCTCGAAGAACGGCTTCTTCACGTAGCTCTCATAAGCCTCTTGCTGCCGTGCCACAAGAGCCACAATGACGCTTTTCAGCCGTCCTTGCCGAACGGTCGCCCTGTAGCCCTTCCCGCGTGCGATCGAGGTCGCAGCGCGAACGAATTGCATCGATGAGAGGTCCCATCTGTCACGAAGGAAACCTTTCTGGAAGTCGCCGTCTGCTTCCATGCTCTCGATGCGCTTCCTAGTGCAAAACGCCTTCTGCACCGATTTCGGCGCCTCGTCTGGGAAGTACATGCGGGATGTCTTCCCATGCCAACCGCACCATTCAAGAGCCTCCCAAGCAAGGACCTCGCCCTCGCCTGACGGATCGTCATCGGTTGCGATAGCCACCTCGTCGACGTCCGAGAGCTCTTCCTTGAGCTCCTTCAGGATGCCATCGCATCCGTCTTTAGTTTGCTTTTCCCATGCAAAACGGGTCAAATCCCATGGCAAGTGCCTTGTTGACCACTCGGCTACTTCATCGTGGTAGTCGTCCGGCACCTGTTCCTCAGGGTCTTTCAACCCGCGCAGATGCCCCCTCAATGCGCATATCTTGTATTCCTCGCCGTTGTATCTGCCTGCGGTGCCTCCAAGTGCGGTGGCGAAGTTCTTCTTGGCAGACGGCTTCTCAGCCAGAACAAGGATCATATAACCATTCCTTTCTTTCAAAAATCAGTGAGCAAAGCGAGCGTATCGATCCGCGCAGCGGCTCAACGAGCGTAAGCGAGTGCATCACCTTTAAGCCCTGCAGCCGGCAACATCAGCTGTGCGTGAGCCCAATCTTTGCTCAACAGCAGGGAAGGGTAGTGGGGTAACGCCTCAGCAACCCAACACCTTAACGTTCTCCGCCCTCACGCACTGCGAATGGCAAAAAGCCCCTGACCGATGCCTGCCTCTGCGCAGCATCGCGCAGCTCGTCGGTCCTGTCCGAAAGCCCGATCTGCCCATCAGCGGAAGCAACGTCGAAATCGTCAAGGGAATGCCCATTCGAGCAGAAGAGCTGACCGCCGAACCGAACAGCCTCTCCGTTGCGCTCATCCTCATCTGCCAAAGTGAAGGGCGACTGCCACTCGCATCGATCGACAAGCCGCATGGCATACGAAGCGTTCCCCTCTGCGGCATCCAGAAAGTCACCCCAACCGAGCGCATCTTTTCCCTCATCGATCTCATCCAGGTTGTCCGGAGCATATTGCACCGAAACGTACCTATCGGGAACCAAGCCGCATTTCGCGGAGATGCTGCACTCGTCGGCAAAGCACCATCCGCATCCGTCCTTCTCCATGGCCCTCACGATGTAGTCGATGGCGGAATGCTCGTTGCGGGTAGGGCAGAAGCCGATCTCCCCATCATGCCACCGGTCCGGCTCGTAGAACGACGCATGCTTCCAAGCGTTGCGGATAACCTCGCAGCTTTTCGGATCAACGATCTCCGAAAGCTTAACCTCGGCACGGTAGATGCCCATGACGCGTCAACGCTCAACGTCAACGCTCGGCATCAATACGGTACCGGTGCGCGCATTGTAGAGCCCCTGATCGGTCCGCATGGCAATACGGGCCAAGGCAAGCGCATCCTTGGTGCTGATCTTTCCGTCAGCCTGCTCGGCTTCCAATGCGAGCAGAGCATCCGCACGGCTCATCTTATCGACATCGTATCCCGCTGAACCGAAGTACCCCTCAACGGCAAGCACAGCTTCCTCATGGGTATCGAATCCTTGATCATCGATCCCCATGTCCTCCTGCGAGAAGCGGAAGATGCAATGCCACGGTTTTTCATCGCCTTCCGCGCTTTCCCATACGCTGCCGGAAAGGAAAGTGCCTTCGCCGAAGTCAGCCGACAGGACAAGCTCGTTTTCCTTCGCATCGCCCGCAGCCCACTTTGCAGGGAACCTATCACTCTCGGCAACAGCAGCAAAGTCGCTCATGAAATATACCTCCTTATGCCTGCTGGTTCTATTTACAAATGCCCAGGTCAGGCGTATAATTAAGATATACAGAAAGTTAAATCATCTGTATATCTTGTTTTGATTTGTTTGGTTCTCGGCAACGGGAGAAAACGAAGGGCGGCAGCGCGAAAGCGCATGTCGCCCTTGTTCGTTGCCCGCAAAGCCTAACGTGCGTCAATATCATGGGAATGGGTGTTGTCGCGGGTATCGTGCTTATGCTCAGCAGCATCGCGCAAAGTGCCCATCAGGTCCGAGAGCCCGACTTGCTCCTCTTCGAAGAAGCCCTTGTCGTTCTGACGGTCGTATTCCTCGCCGATAAGCTCTTTAAGCTCATTGAGGCTGTGTTTATTCAGATCAGGGGAAGAGCCGATCGGGTCGATGAACCCGTCATCCAGTAAAGTGACCTCATCGATGACGATCTGCCCGTAGTCGACGATCTTGAGACCGGGATAACGTTCTGTGATCTTCTGAAGGTCGGGATCGTTGTCTATCAGGTGGAAGACGTAGGCTTCTTCCTTGTCGAGTCCGTTGGTCGAGAACTCGTACTCGACCCTGTTGATGGATTCGGCGTCTTCGACGAGGTTCATGAGCTCTACGATGTTCTTCG
>DAWCEJ010000124.1:0-7348 GCA_052274955.1 Collinsella sp. | reverse complement strand
GATTAAGCGCGAGGGGCGCCGTGTTGCCATGGTGGGCGCCGGCGTCAACGACTCGCCGGCGCTGGGCCTGGCCGACGTGGGCCTGGCCATGGGCGGCGGAAGCGACATTGCCAAGGAGGTCGCTGACATCATCCTGGCCGATACGGACCTCGCGGCGATTGTTCGCCTGCGCCGCATGAGCCAGGGGCTCATCGACCGTCTGACGAGCTCGTATTCCAAGGTGATGCTCACCAACTCGGCGCTGCTGGCGCTCGGCATTACCGGCGCGATTACCCCGCAGACGTCGTCGCTCCTGCACAACGGCTCGACGATCGCCTACAGCCTGGGCAACGCGAAGGCTTACCTACGCTAGCAGGCGTGTCCGCTCACGTTATCTGGCCTGCACCCGGATGGCATGCCGCCATTCGGGTGCAGGCTTTTTGCGTTTGACCGCTTGCTAGCGTCTCTCTATAGTGGTGCTAGCAGTGCTAGCAAGTGAAGGGGGCGTGATCGACGTGGGTGCTGTTAGCAGCATGGCGCAAGTGAATGTTCGCGTGGATCGCCAGGTCAAGAACCGTGCCGAGGAGGCGCTGCGGCTCTCGGGCGGGTCGCTGCCCGAGCTCATCAAAAAGGTTGTTGCCAAGGTCGCGCAGGGCGGCGGTCAGTGCGAGGAAGTGCTCGCGGCCGTTGACGACCGGAAGCGCGCCATCGCGCCCGAGTCCCCGTTTGCCGCGTCGTGGGCGGCTGCGGACCAGCTCTATGCGGACTTGGGTATCGTTACGTTGCCTGGGTCCGACGACCGCGATTGGGATACGGTCTATGCGGAGGCCATGGACGAACACTATCGCCAAAAGGGAATGATCCTGTGAGCGGGACATCTCTCAAGATCATGGTGGATGCCAACGTATGGGTCGATTCGTTTTGCGCTGACCATGCTGAGTCGCTTGCCGCGCGGGCTTTTATCGGACAGGCCGCGGAGGCAAGCGCGTCGCTGTTCTTCCCCGTGCACATCGCCAAGGACGTGCTGTACGTTGTCCAGCACGAATTAAAGCGCAGCGTTCTTGCCAGCGGGGGATCGCTCGGCGAGGCGTCTGCCCGTGCAATTGGCGATGCGGCGTTGGCGTTTGTTCGGAACATGACCGAAAACGCCACGGCTGTAGGTGCAGATGCGTCGGACCTTTGGCTGGCCGACAAATATTTAGCGCTCCATTGCGATTACGAGGACAACTTGGTGCTCGCCGCGTGCAAGCGCGCACAGGTCGATTACTTGGTGACCAACGATCGCAAGCTGCTTGAACATGCCGATATTGCGGCAAAAACGCCACGCCAAATGATGCCGATTCTGGCTTTGGCCGAACGTGGCGGGCGGGTATCCCGATAGCGCCTGGCTGTCTGCGTGGCCTTCGGAACGTCAATGCTCGGAAGGGCACGCATGCTTAAATTACAAAAGCGCTGCCTTGATGGTGGGGGCTTCGGCGAGCTTCTCGGCGGCCTTTTCGTTGGAATCGTTTAGTGCTGCCAGGCTGCGGTAGACCCACTCGTTGACCTGGGGGTTCTTGACGCCTGCGGTCTGCATAAGGGCGCCTACCTCGCGGATCGCTGCGAGCAGATCAGCTTTGGGACCCGCGAGCTCAACCAAGACATCGTGATGTGCGGTGACGCCGCGGTTCTCACTCACGTGGTCGATAAAGCCCTCGACGGTCTCAAGCTGCTGGGTGAGACCTGCATCATCGTCAGCGTCCAGCGCGACGAGTGCGTTCGATACCGTGAGGGCGGGATGTCCGCAGGGGACAAAGCCCTCGATGACGTCCATGGCTTCGGTAATGGTTGAGCCCAGGCCTGCGAGGGCATTGACGAGCTGCTGTTTGGTATCCATAACGGTCCTTTCGACAAGTCAATTTTGCTTGGCGAAAATATACGTGACGTATTCGGTGGCAAAAGTGCGAAGTGCAGCGCACATTATGGTCTTCACAGCTCGTGCATAGGACAGCTGCCCGCTTTCAGAACGTGGTAAGATAACACTCCACAAGCGGGGCTCGCCTCGCGTGTTCCTTGAAAAGTCGACGGTTGTTGGGTGCTTGCGTGCCCAATGCCATCCAGACTTTCCCGACATTCGGGGGCGACTGGTTTCGACACGATAGCTCTGAGAGAGGAAGCAAGCCGAGGTCTCCTCGCCTCGTTAAACAGGGGTACCGTCAAATTGAATTGACAACAACTCTTCTTTTGAGCCTATGGCTCTCGCTGCTTAATTTATAGCGGCGCGTCAACCCGGTGATTTCCCCGACACCGGCGCGACGTCATGTTAGGGGAATGCTCCTGCGCACGTAATCGGTATGGCGCAGGCTAAGACCGAACCGGTTGGGATGCCGCGAGCGTGTCGCTGCGCGCAAAGCGTCCGAGACTAAACCAGCGACTGAGCTTGGAGATGCCAATCAGGGGGCTTTCGTGGACCGGAGTTCGATTCTCCGCGCCTCCACCAATAGTTACAGGCAGGTAGATATTCGTATCTACCTGCCTTTTCATTTCTAGCCCGTACCGCGGAGAATCGAACTCTGTGCAGGGCGCGAGCGTTAAGCAAACGCGAAGCGTTTGTAGCGAGCGGGCGAGGACGCCGGCAGGCGGCCGAAGCCGGTGCGTGTTCGCGAAGCAAACACGCGGATTCTCCGCGCAAAGCTTCAACCCAAAACAGATGTGCTGCCGATGGTATTTCAGCTAGCCATGCCCCGCACCAACGGATTCCCCCACCCGCGGAGAATCGAACTCTATGCAGGGCGCGGGCGTAAAGAAAACGCCTCAGTGACGCAGAGTGGGACGCGCTTTCCCAATGGCGGCCCAGGTGGAAAGCCCATCCCGGAATCCGCGCTCAGACTGGGACGTAGTTTCCGGATGACACATCAAGCGGAAACCGCATCCCGGAATCCGCGCTCAGAACGGGTCGCGCTTTCCCAACGGCGGTCCAAGCGGAAAGCGCATCCCGGAATCCCGCCTCAAACTGGGACGCGCTTTCCGCTGCACCTGCCGCCTCGAAAAACCTGCGCGCCCTCCATCCCAAAACTGGGTAGAAGAAAGTCAAAACGCAATCGCAGGAGGTCAATATGACTGCAGAAGATAAGGCAAAGAACGCCGGCAAGGTCGCGCTCGTCTTGGAGGGTGGCAGTTTTCGTGGGCAGTTTACCGCCGGCGTGCTCGACGTTCTCATGGAGGCCGGTGTCGAAATTCCGGCAGTGTACGGCGTCTCGGCCGGTGCGCTCAATGGCGTCAACTACAAGTCACACCAGATCGGTCGCACCAACCGAGTCAATTTGACCTTCTGCAACGACAGCCGCTACATGGGCGCCGCGTCGTTTGCGTCCACGGGTTCCATCGTGGGTTACGACTTTATCTTCAACGACGTCCAGGACCGCCTTGATCCTTTTGACAACGAGGCGTTCGACGCGAGCCCCATCGAGATGTACGCCGTCGCGACGGACATGCTGTTTGGAACCGCTGCCTACCTGCCGGTCAAAAGCGCCGTGCTCGATCTCGACGCCGTGCGCGCCTCGACCTCGTTGCCGCTGGTGACGCCGCCGGTCGAGATTGACGGGCACAAATACGTCGACGGCGGCGTAGCCGATTCGGTTCCTATCGAGCATGTGCTGGAGGAGGCCGGCTTCGAGCGCGCGGTTGTCATTGTCACGCAGGACCGCTTGTACGAGAAAAAGCCCTACGAGTTTATGCCTGCCGCGCGCGCCCGCTATGCCGACTACCCCTACCTGCTCGAGGCTATCGAGACGCGCCACGACCGCTATAACCTCCAGCGCATGCACCTGTGGAAGTATGAGCGCGAGGGCCGCGCGCTGGTCATCGCTCCGCAAAAGCCGGTCGAGGTCGGCCATGTCGAGCATGATCCGGCAAAGCTTTTGGACCTGTATATTCAGGGTCGCCAGGAGGCAAAGCGTTTGCTCGCGGAGATCCAGGAGTTTGTTGAGCGCTAGCGCTGCAACGTCACGGCTCGTGGATGACATGTGCAGAAACTCTGGTCGGAGCCAAAATACCTGTTGACTCGTACGGCGAGCGGGGTAATATGGACGGGTTACTTGCAGAGCCCCGTGAATCTCTGTAACAACACGTACTGTACATGGAGGAGTCTAAGTGATTTCGAAATCGACTCACTACGCCAAGCAGGGCGAGGTCCAGCGCAACTGGGTTCTCGTCGACGCCGATGGTGCTGTCCTGGGCCGTCTTGCCACCCAGATCGCAATGATCCTGCGCGGTAAGAACAAGCCCCAGTTCACGCCCAACAGCGACTGCGGCGACTTCGTTGTCGTCATCAACGCCGATAAGGTCCAGCTTACCGGTAACAAGGCCGACACGAAGACCTATTATCGCCACAGCGGCTACAACGGCGGCCTCAAGGCTGAGAGCTTCCGCCAGGCTATGGAGAAGCACCCGGAGAAGGTCATCGAGCGCGCCGTTCGCGGTATGCTGCCCAAGACCACCCTCGGCCGTGCCCAGATGACCAAGCTTAAGGTCTACGCTGGTGCCGAGCATCCGCACGCTGCCCAGAACCCCACGAAGATTGAGCTGGAGGCTTAAAGATGGCTGAGAACACCGTTGTCTACCAGGGTACCGGCCGTCGTAAGAACGCCGTCGCCCGCGTCCGTCTCGTCCCCGGCACCGGCAAGGTGACCATCAACAAGCGTGACGCCGAGCAGTATTTCGGCCGTCATCAGCTCGTTGAGAACGCCCTTGCTCCCTTCAAGGTGACCGACACCGCCGGTCAGTTCGACGTTATCGCTCTGTGCGATGGCGGCGGCATCTCCGGTCAGTCCGGCGCTCTGCGCCTGGGCATCGCTCGCGCTCTTCTGAACGCTGGCGACTACCGTGCTGACCTCAAGAAGGCCGGTTTCCTTACGCGCGATGCTCGCGTGGTCGAGCGCAAGAAGTACGGCCTCAAGAAGGCCCGCCGCGCTCCCCAGTTCTCCAAGCGCTAAGGTTTTATCTCCTTTCGAGATACAATGTACAAGCGGGGCCTGCCGATTCCTCGGCGGGTCCCGCTTTTCTTTTTCGACTAGGGTGGGCGGTTGCATATCGCCTGCTAGGGAAGGAGCGATCCTATGCCCCAGAACATCTTCGGTACCGACGGCGTCCGTGGCGTCGCCAATGCCGACCTCTCGTGTGACCTCGCGTTTCGCCTGGGCCGCGCGGCGACCAAGTTCCTTGGTCCGGATATCTGTGTCGGCCGCGACACGCGTCTTTCGGGCACCATGCTCGAGAGCGCTCTGACCGCCGGCATCATGGCCGAGGGCGGCCGTCCGCACTGCTGCGGCGTCATCCCCACGCCTGCCGTGGCGCTGCTCACCGTCCAGAATGAGCTCGACGGCGGCATCGTCATCTCTGCTTCGCATAATCCGCCGGAGTTCAACGGCATCAAATTCTTTAGCCGCAAGGGTATGAAGCTTCCCGATGCGGTCGAGGAGGAGATCAGCGCCTGGGTCATGTCCGAGGAAGCCATGGCTGCCGATACGCTGCCGACTGGCGCCGGCGTGGGCCACATTATCAAGATGAAGGACGCTCGCAAGGCATACGTCGACCACGCCATCGATACGCTTGATGGCCTGAGGCTCGATGGCCTGGTCGTTGCCGTCGACTGCGGTCACGGTGCTTCCTGCCAGACTACGCCCGCCGCGCTGCAGCGCCTGGGTGCCACGGTCCATGCCATCAACACCGATTACTGCGGCACCGACATTAACGTTGAGTGCGGCTCCACTCACCTTGAGCCCCTGCGCGAGCTCGTGCTGCGCACCCATGCTGACATCGGTCTGGCCCACGACGGCGACGCCGACCGCGTACTGTTCGTGGACAGTGAGGGCAATGAGATCGACGGTGACTACATCCTGGCTATCTGCGGTTCTGACCTCGCCGCCCGCGGCAAGCTCGCCAACTCCGAGATCGTCTCGACCGTCATGTGCAACCTTGGCTTCTCCATCGCTATGAAGGAGCAGGGCTTCGAGATGGTTCAGACCGCCGTGGGTGACCGCTACGTTTTGGAGCGCATGCTCGCGGATGGCGCCGTCATCGGCGGCGAACAGTCCGGCCACATCATCTTCCTGGAGCACAACACCACCGGTGACGGCCTGGTGACGGCTCTGCAGCTGCTGGCCGTGCTCAAGCGCACCGGTCGTACCCTCACCGATCTTGCCGGCATCATGAAGAAGTACCCGCAGGTACTCGTCAACGTGCATTCCGACAACAAGGCCGGCCTGGACGATTGCCAGCCCATTTGGGACGCCGTCGCTGCCGCCGAGAAGGAGCTTGACGGCCGCGGCCGCATTCTGGTGCGCCCGAGCGGTACCGAGCCGCTGGTCCGTGTTATGGCCGAGGCGGAGACGCACGAGCTCACTCAGCGTGTTGTCGACGACATCGTCGAGGTTGTCAAGCGCGAACTTCCCTAATGGTCAAAAACGGGTGCCAAGTGGTAAACTGTTAAAGCTATTTTGGTCGATTGGTATGTCCGAGGGGGAGCATGTTCACTAAAGTCCTAAGGTCTTTTGGTATGCGTGGACGAGTTCTTACGCTGGATGCTCCCATCTCGGGCGACGTCATTCCGTTGTCCGAGGTCAATGACCAGACATTTGCCACCGGCCTTTTGGGCCAGGGCGTGGCGATTCAGCCTACCGGCACGCGTGTGATTGCACCGGCTGATGCCAAGGTCGAGGCCATTTTTCCCACAGGACACGCTGTTGCGCTTAACACGGTCGATGGCTTGGACGTGCTCATCCACGTTGGTTTGGACACTGTTCAGCTTGAGGGCAAGCACTTTACCGTACATGCGCAAGTGGGTGACATCGTCCATAAGGGCGATGTGCTCATTGAGTTCGATCGCGAGGCAATTGCTGCCGAGGGCTATGATGTGACGGTTCCCATCTTGGTGTGCAACTCCGTTGAGTTCTCGAGCATCAAGGGCTCCGTTGGCGTGCATGTCGAAGAGATGGACCAGCTCATCGTTGCTCGCGAGCGCTAGCAAGTACACGTGGCCATTAGCCTACAATTCAAACACGTTTACGGAGGGCGCCCTTGAAAGAGGACGCCCTCCGTGGCAAGATGGGATTTGTCCGAAGCTAAAAGGCTTCGGGTCACCGTGGACGGGCAGGGGCCTCGACGCGGCTAGACACGAGACACATACATTACGCGACCTCGCCCTGGTGGCCGCACACGTTGGTTGCGGCCGACGCGGGCCGCGGGCAAGTGCTTGTAAGGGGAGCCTTGCCTCTCTTGTACGAGAAAGGACGCGTAATGAAGATCATTAAAGCTAAAGACTACGAGGATATGAGCCGCAAGGCCGCCAATATCATCTCGGCGCAGGTTATCCTCAAGCCCGACTGTGTGC
>DAWCEJ010000123.1:0-4504 GCA_052274955.1 Collinsella sp. | reverse complement strand
GTGGCGCTCGTGAAACAGGCTCTGCGCGTGATCGTGCAGAACGCCGCCAAGTACTCGGACGCAGGAACGGCCATCACCTTTGGCGTAGCGCCGGATACGGGCACGGGCGCAATCGACATTAGCGTTGAGGACGAGGGCATCGGCATGAACCAGGAATCCGCAGCTCACGCGTTCGAACGGTTCTACCGCGCCGACAACGCACGCGATGCCGGCGCGCAGGGCTCGGGTCTGGGGCTTGCCATTGCCAAATGGGTCGTCGATAGCCATGGCGGCGTCATTGGCGTGACCTCAGTCGAGGGCGTCGGCAGCCGCTTTACGATTCGCCTGCCGCGGTAGGAAGCCCCTCGGCATAAATAAAGGGATAGGGCCACGCGGCCCTATCCCTTTATGCTAGCTATGGTAGCTTGTGCGCTACTCGCGGCACAGGTGCACGGCGAAACCGGCGAACTCGCGCTTAAAGTACACGAGCTTGGTGCCGCCGTCGGGCAGCAGCACGCGCGACTCCTCGTTGACCTCGAGCCCGCGCTCGGCAAACCACTTCTCAGCCGCATCGATGTCGTTGACGGCAAAGCCGATGTGGCCTTTGGCGCCACGACCGTTCTGCTTCATGATCTCGACCAGCGAATCGTTAAAGTACGAAACGGGGGTCTCGATGACGGGCAGGCCCATCATCGTCGAGAACAGCTCCGCGATCTCCAAGGCGTCTGCCGGGTCGGCAGCGTTAATGCCCACATGGGCAACGCGCATACCAAAGAGCTCGACCGGGTTGGCGTTCTGCTCATTCATACAGGCAGCGCCTACTGAGCCATAACGTCGAGAACGGCCTTCTCGGCAGCAACGCGGTTCATGCCGGTCATGAAGGGCACGCCGCTCACGTACGGGCAGGTGAGGCCCTCGGGGGCAACGGTGGTGGCGATCAGCAGGTCGGCGCCCTCGTCGCAGTAGTCCTTGGCCTCGGAGATGGCGCACTGCACGATCTCGTACTTGTCGGCGTAACCGTTGGCGTCGAGCAAGGTGGCGACCTTCTGGGCAACAAGCGTGGAAGTGGCAGCGCCAGCACCGCAAGCCAAAACGATCTTCTTCATAGGTAGTGTCTCCCTTCATGGTTTACTTTAGGTAAGTGTACCGCAGCGAGCGATGGCACTCGGCCTCGATGAGCTTTTATGCCAGTTTGCTTGCGCGATGCGTATAATACATCTAGTACGTGTTGTCATACCGCTTGTTTTACGAGCGACTAAGGACCCTAATATGCCCGATTCCCGCACACTCTGGACCGCCGTCGTTATCATCTGTATCGCCGTGTCGGTGTTTTTTAGCATCAAAAAACGCACCACGTTTAAGCGCCTGCAGCAGTTGATGGCCGCCAAACAGTGGGACGAGTTCGATCGTTTGCTCGACGGCAAGCTCACCAGCATGCTGTACCCGCGCTACAACCGCGACTACCTGCGCCTGAACTCCTATCTGATGCGCGAGGACCACGAGCACGCCAACGAGATGTTCGACCTGCTGCTGGGGCTCAACCTGCCCAAGATGCAGCGCGTCGATCTGGTGATCAAGGCCTTTAACTACTACGTTGGCCAGGAGGACCGCAAAAAGTCCAAGGAGCTGCTGCACGAGATCAAGGGCTTTGAAGGTGGTCAGGCCGAGGCGGTCGCGCACGAGTGCCAGCTGATGTACGACACGATGATCCTCAAGCGCCACAACGACATCCCCGAGCTGGAGCGCATGCTCAAGGATGCCGGTGACGACCCGGTCAAGCGCTGCCGCCTGGAGTACCTGTTGGCCCTGCAGTACCAGAACAAGGGCGACGAGGCCAAGTTCCAGGAGTTCCTGGAGAAGTCGGGCCAACACTCGATGGCCGTCAACGCGTAACGGACGGCTTGTGCTAGACTTCTAGTCTCACGGGGGCGTGGCGGAATTGGCATACGCAGGAGACTTAAAATCTCTCGCCGCAAGGATTGTGGGTTCGAGTCCCACCGCCCCTACCATATGACTAAATAGCAGCTCAGAGCATCTAATCGCTCTGAGCTGTTTTTGGTTTCAGCTACACTCTCGGTACCGTTGGTACCAAATCTGGTACCGAATCAGCTCAGAAATCGCCTTTACGCCCCAAATCGAGTGAAAGGACTGGGCATGAGCAAGAGACGCAACAAGAGGGCCCCACTGACCGAGGACGAACGCAAGCTGCTGGGCAGCTACCGCGAGCTAAGCCCCGAGGACAGGAAGGACCTCGTTGGATGGGCTGAGCATCTGGCACTCAACACGGTACGACTCAACGGCATCCGCGATGCATACCACAGGTGCAACGCGCACCGCCGCGAACTCATAGCCGTGTACGCAAATGAGCAGATGGAGCTGAGCGGCATGGAGAGGCGGGGCGAACACGTCCCGTTCACGTCCCATGAGGACTAGAATCGAGTCAGCAGCTATCGCAACAGGAAAGGAAGGTCGATAGTCATGAAGGGCACGCTTTGGATTTACCTGCTCGGGATTGTCCTCGCCCCGGTCATTCTCCCGATTGTCGTACTCAGGTTCCTGCTCGCAAAGTAGCCGGGCAGCGCCCGACCCCACCGGACAGGTGCCAGCGCCCCGGCATGGGCGCTACTAAGCCCCACGGGGACGCGCGAAAACAAAAAGGCTTGTCGGACGCATTGGGCACAGTGGCAGCGCGTTGAAGTGCCCAATGACGACCAAATCCGTTACCGGATCGATTGCGAACAGGAGTTCAGCATGATAGATAAGATTAGACCGATTCTCTGGGTGCTGGTTTTCCCAGCTTGCTGGTACATCTTTGCACACCACGTAACGGTACTCACTATGTTGAACGACCCAGTTGGGCTTGTCAGCTCTTTGTTCATAGTTGTTGTAACCGTCGACTTCTTCACTTTGCCATTCCAAAATAAAAGGCCAACGGATAACACTTCGGAGACGAAGCCGAAGCAGACAACCGACCCTGCTCCGTATCGGATGCCCCGTACCAAGGAACTAAACGACCTGCTTCTCGTCTACAACACCAGAAGGCCTAACGGCATGACGGAGACAGAGCTTAACAGCCTGTACGCGCTCACTGCACAATCCGGTGAGAAGGTAGACGAGACAATCAGCAAGATTCACAGAGACGTGAAATACGAACGAGACCGCCGTAAGAATGGAACGCCCCAAACTCTTAAGTCAAGCACCGAAAAGGGCTACGCTCCTGCCAACCCGAACGCGGAACTCAACCGTGCAGCGCCCGACACGACCCCCGATAAGGTGAAGAAGGCCCAGCGCAAGGCAGGACTTCGCTGTCCCAAGTGCGACTCAACCGACGTCACGTTCCTGAACAACACGTCGAAGTCCACAAGCGCTGGAAAGTCGCTCATTGGAGCCGAGGTGTTCGGCCTTGAGGGCATGGTGGTCGGCGCCGTCATCGGAAAGAAGGGAAAGCGCGAGTACCTTTGCAACCACTGCGGCAAGCGGTACTCGGTCAGGAACTAGAGAGCGGGGCGCGGGTCATAAACCACGCCCAGAGAACGAAAACGAAAGGCCGCAAGGGTTCGCTCTCCTGCGGCCTTCTCTATGTCGCGGCGTCGTATTCCCTGAACGCCCTGTACGCTATCTTCTTGCACTTGTCGTAAGCTATGCCGATCCTCGCGCTCAGGTCATGCCAGTCCTCTCCCTCTAGGTAGTGGGCCGCTATGACCTCGACCGCCCTCTCGCCGACTGTCGGGGCCATCTCGCGCATGTCGGCGTAGGCGCGGTCCAGCACCTCCTCCTGCCTCTCCATGCAGTAGAGCGCCCTCTCCCTCCTCGGGTCTCCCTCGGGGCGCATGAGGTCAATCTTTCGCCGCGTTTTCTGCCGCTCCATGTCGAGCGCCACGAACCAGTAGAGCCTGAACTGCGCCAGCGTCGGGCTAATCTCTCCCTGCCTCAGTATCGGAACCACCCCAAGAGCTAATCGGTCTACCATGCGGAAATGCCCCTGAGAAGCCGCCAGACCGCCATGAACGGCTATTCTGTGTCTGGCGTGAGTAACTAGGCACTGCAACCGTGTTAAAACTTAAAAAGGGCATCTGAGAGCCTTAGACGGCATATCCGCAGGTCATCGCATATGCGCCTGCCTTGTCTGGCGCGTCACGCTGGGCAGTTATATACTAACCCCCTCAGCCGCAACGGTGCTTAAAAATATGCTACGATTCAAGCAGCATTGTCTGCCTTGAGCAGTGGGGCGCTGTCGGCGCGGCCCTACCTCCCGCGCCGCGCCTTCCTAGAGGGTCGCGTCCCGCCCTTCCATCCAGTCCGCGAGCCGTTCGGAGAACATGCCCACGACCGAATCGAGCCACGGCTCCCCGTCCTCGATAATGGTCCTCGTCACGCCCTCGGGGGCGTTGGCCTTCCATGCCCTCCTGCCGCTCTCGGTCGTCAGGTCGTAGACCCCCGAGCCTCGGGGTTCGTAGACGGGAGCGCCGTCCCCGGTATAGGTCACGGTCCCCGCCTCAAGCGCCTCCCTGCCGTACTCCTCGAC
>DAWCEJ010000122.1:0-9236 GCA_052274955.1 Collinsella sp. | reverse complement strand
GCGTGGTCTTGCCGGCGCCGGTGGGGCCGACGATGGCGATGGTCTGACCGGGCTGCGCCTCGCAGCTAAAGTCGTGGATGATGGTCTTGTCGGGCGTGTAGCCAAACTTGACGTGGTCGAACTCAACGTGGCCGGGGCGCTTCTCGGGAATCTGGGCGTCGGCCTTCTGCTCCTCCTCGGGCGCGGCCAAGAACTCAAAGACGCGTTCGGTTGCGGCGGCCATCGACTGCATCGTGTTACTTACGTTGCCCAGCTGCTGCACCGGCTGCGTAAAGTTGCGCACGTACTGGATAAAGCTCTGGATGTCGCCGGGCGTGGCATTGCCGGTCAGCGCGAGCTGTGCGCCCACCACGACAACGCCCACGTAGCCCATGTTGCCCACCAAGCTCATAAGCGGCATCATCAGGCCCGACAGGAACTGCGAGCGCCAACCGCTCACAAACAGTCGGTCGTTTTGACGGTCGAACTCCTCGATCGAGGCCTCGGCGCGGTCGAACACCTGAATGACGTTCTGACCGGCAAAGTCCTCCTCGATAATGCCGTTGACGGTGCCCAGGACTTGCTGCTGCTCGCGGAAGTACGGCTGCGAGAAGTGAATCATCACGGTCAGGATAATCGCGGCGGCCGGCAGTGTGAGCACGGTGACGCCGGTGAGCGGCAGACTGATCGAAAGCATCATGACGAGCACGCCGATAATCTGCGTCACCGACGTGATGAGCTGCGTCACGCTCTGGTTGAGCGACTGGCCGAGCGTATCGACGTCGTTGGTGATGCGACTGAGTACGTCGCCCTTGCTGTGGCCGTTGAAGTAACTCATCGGAACGACGGCGATCTTGGCGGCGATCTCCTTGCGCATGCGATAACAAATCTTTTGCGTGACGCCGGTCATGAGCCAGCCTTGGATCAGGCTGCAGGCAGAGCTCGCCAGATACAGACAGAGCAAAAAGCCGAGCGTCTTGGCGATCCAGGCAAAGTCGACATCGCCGGTGCCGTTGACCTTGGCAACCAAGCCCTCGAACAGCTTAGTCGTAACCTGGCCGAGCACCTTGGGCCCCACAATGTTAAAGATGACCGAGCACACGGCAAAGGCGACGGCGGCAAACACGGCAATCTTGTGCTGGCCGATATAGCCGAGCAGCTGCCTCATGGTGCCCTTAAAGTCCTTGGCCTTTTCGCCACGGCGCATGCCACCCATGCGGCCCATGGGACCACGCTGGCGGGTGGGCTTGGGAATCTGAGTCTTGGTCTCGTCTGCCATTAGCGCTCGCCTCCTTCCATGACGGCTGCAATTTCTTCTTGGGTAAGCCCCAGCTCCTCGGCGGAAAGCTGCGACTGTGCAATCTCCAGGTACGCCGGGCAGCCGTGCAGCAGCTCCTCGTGCGTGCCGGTGCCCACTACGTGACCGTCGTCGAGCACGATGATCTGGTCGGCGTGCATGATGGTCGCGATGCGCTGGGCCACGACCACGAGTGCGGCGTCGGTGACGTTTTTGGCCAGCTCCTCGCGCAGGCGCGCGTCGGTCTTGTAGTCGAGGGCGCTAAACGAGTCATCGAACACCACGACCTCGGGCTTTTTGGCCAACGCGCGGGCAATGGCCAGGCGTTGGCGCTGACCACCCGAAACATTGGAGCCGCCCTGGCTGATGGGGGAGTCGTAGCCGCCCTCGCGCTCGGCGATAAAGTCCTCGGCCTGGGCGATGCGTGCCGCCTGGCGCATATCATCATCGCTCACCATGTCGCCGGCAAACTTGAGGTTGCTCTCGACGGTGCCCGAGAACAGGCGACCCTGCTGCGGGATGTAACCAATGCGGTGGCGCAGCTCGGAAAGGGTCATGTCGCGCACGTCGATGCCGTCGAGCGAAATGCTGCCGCCCGTGACGTCGTACAGGCGCGGAATCAGCTGCACGAGCGTGGACTTGCCCGAGCCCGTGGAGCCAATGATGCCGAGCATCTGACCGGCATGCGTGGTGAAGTTCACGCCGCTGATGACATCGGCGCGGGCATCGGGATACTGGAAGCTCACGTCGCGGAAGGTGAGCTCACCGCGCGGCGCGCTGGCTGCGGGCAGTTTGGGCGAGGCGGGGTCGTTGATGCTCGTGGGGCAGGTGATGACCTCTTCCACGCGCTCTGCTGCGACCTCGGCGCGGGGCAGGATAACCGAAACCATGGTGAGGATCATAAACGCCATGACGATCTGCATGGTGTAGGAGATGAACGCCATCATGTTGCCGACCTGCATCACGCCGTCGGACACGCCCTGCGCGCCAAACCAGACGATAAGCACGGTGATGCAGTTCATGACGAGCATCATGAGCGGCATCATAAAGCTCATGGCGCGGTTGGTGTAGAGCTGCGTGGTCATCAGGTCGAGGGACGCCTGGTCAAAGCGCTCGAGCTCATGCTCCTCGCGGTTAAACGAGCGGATGGGCATAAGGCCGTCGAGCAGCTCGCGGGCGGTAAGGTTCACGCGGTCCACAAAGCTCTGCATCTTTTTGAACTTGGGCATGGTGAGGCCCATAAGCACGCCGACGACGGCCGAGACCGCGATGATGGCCACGGCGATGGTCCACTCCAGGCCGGTGTGGTTGGCCAGGACGCGCATGACGGCGACGATGCCCATGACGGGCGCCATGAGGCACATGCGGATAAACAGGGTTGCGGCCATCTGAATCTGCTGAATGTCGTTGGTGCAGCGAGTGATGAGCGAGGCCTGGCTAAACTTGCCCACCTCGGCTGGCGAGAAGTGCATGACCTTGTTGAAGGTCTCGCGGCGCAGGTCGCGTGCGATGGAACAGGCGGTGCGCGAGGCCACGGCGCCGGTTAGGATGGTGGCGACCAGTGAGATCAGGCACAGACCAAACATCGTGGTCGCCATGCGGCCCAGGTAGGCGTTCTGCACGTCGGCGGGGTCGATACCCTGCGCCTTGTACTCGTCTTGCACATAGCTCACGGCGCGTTGGGTCACGATGGAGCCCGACATGGAGCCCATTTTGTCCGCCATTTCATTGGCGCCCTCGACGAGCTTGCTTTGGTCTACCAGACCGCCCTCGACACCTAGGCGCAGACTCTTCATGGTGATCTTGCCGCCGTCGGCATCAATCTGCTTTTGCATGTTTTGCGCCGCTGTGGCCTTCTGCTGCATCTCGGCGAGCTGCTCGGGCGTCATTGCCGCCATCTGCTCGGGGGTGGGCATGGCCTGGGCGCCGCCGCCATTGCTTGCCTCGGTGGATGCGCCGGTCATGTCGCCCATGGAGCTGGCGTCGATGCCCTGGTTGAGAGAAAGGACGACGGTCTCGGGCAGGCTCATAATGTCGGCAATCTTGCCGCCATCGGCACGCTCTTCCTCGGTGCCCTTGTACGTTCGAATGCCTTTTTTGTCAGCCTTGCTAAACACGGCCTCCACAGCTCTGGCGTCCTTGGTGCTCATAAAGAGCTCAAGGTCATCGAGTGATTCGGCACGAATGGTGTCGGGCACGGGCGAGGCGATGCCGCCTTGCTGTACGCCCACGTCGACGATGTCGCTCATGTAGGTAGGCAGTGCCAGATCGGCGTTGCAGCTGATTACGATAAGTACGATAGCTGTGAACAGTGCCAGGACATGCTTTTTAAAGAGCTTGAGAATCCTCACTCGGCATCTCTCCTTTCTTGATTGCGGTCGATAATTTCGTTGAAACGCCTTAGAAGGCGCACCATCTCTTGGGTATCTGTTTCGCCGAGCTGCTCGAGGAAGGCCGCGGTGCGCTCCTCGAATTCCCGACGTTTGATTTCGAGATTCTGGAATCCCTTATCGGTCATCGTGACGTGTACACGACGACGGTCGGTCTTTGAGTGCTCGCGCTCGACCCAGCCCTTGGCTTCGAGAGTGCGTAAGATATTGGCGATGCGGGCACTCGAGACCCAGGCGCGATTTGCGAGTTCGCTCGGCGTGAGCGAACCGCCAGCGAGCATGAGGGCGCGCATGACAGCCATCTCGCCGCCGAGAGCTTTGTCCGCAGAGCGTGAAATGCGATGATGCATGCTGCCAAACTCAGTTAAGAGCTGACGCCCAAGCTCATGGAAATCGGTATCTTCCACCGAAAACCCCTAACACTAGAAACTATTTTCGGTGAAAGATGATACCCGCATATTCGGGCCTCATGCAGTGGGCAATATAAAGAGCGCATAAAGAGTTAAATAATTCAATTGCTGAAGCGTTTCAAAGAACTATTATGCCCGCGGTTAGGCGAGGGGTTGTCACCACCATGACGACTGGGACTCATTTATCGCCACGTGCGATGCTCCAACTTCCCGCAAGGAGACACCTTATATAAAGGGGGATGGAGTCATGGCATTTGACTTCACGGGCAAGACCGCGATTGTCACGGGTGGCACTCAGGGCATTGGCCTCGAGATCGCCAAGGGCATCGTCGCGGGCGGCGGACACGTCGCGCTCATCGCAAGGAACGCTGCTAAGGGCGAGGCCGCTGTGGCCGAGCTTGGCGAGGGCAACAAGTTCTATCAGCTCGATGTTGCCGATGCGCCCAAGGCGCGTGAGACCGTCGAGCAGATTTTTACGGACCTGCCGCAAACCAACATCCTGATCAACTGCGCTGGCGTCATCAGCACCAAGAAGTTCGACGAGATCGATGACACCGAGTGGCGTCGCACCATCGACATCAACCTCAACGGCACCTTTACCATGATGAACGCCGTGTACCCGCACTTTAAGGCGGCCCATGCCGGCACTATCGTCAACGTGAGCTCTGTTGCTGGCAAGATCGGCGGCGGCCTGCTCGGCACCGCTGCCTACGCCAGCTCCAAAGCCGGTGTTAACGGTCTAACCAAGGCAGTCGCCAAGGAAGGCGGCAAGTTTGGCGTCCGCTGCAACGCCGTGTGCCCGTCGCTCACGTTGACCGATATGACCTCGATTCTCTCTGACGAGAACTCTCAGCGCATCATCAACGGTATTCCTCTGGGCCGCGCCGCCCAGGCCAGCGAGCCTGCGCAGATGGTGCTCTTCTTCGCTTCCGACCTCGCTAGCTTCGTGAACGGCGAGATCGGTGACTGCGACGGTGGCATCGTTCTGGACGGGTAATACCCCGCGACGTTAATTCGGCGACGGCTCCTGCGACTCGGGACCGTCGCCTTCTTTCTGACAAAGGCGCGTGCGGCTACGATTCGCATGCATCCAAAGGAGATATATATGAGTGAATCGACTGCGGTGGAGGCGCCGGCGGCAAAGGAGCCGTTCTTTAAGATGTCCTCCATCCCGGGTGCCAATATTTTGGTGCCGCTTTTGTTGGGCTGCCTGCTCAACACGCTGTTCCCCGACCTGTTCAAAACGCTCGGCAGCTTTACGCTCGGCATGACCCAGCAGGGCGCAGGCCCGCTTGTTGGCGCTTTTTTGCTCATCGTCGGTACGACGATTTCGTTTAAGAGCGCTCCTGCCGCCGCTGCCCGCGGCGCCATCATCATCGCCGTCAAGCAGATCGTGGTCGTTGCCGTGTCGCTGCTCATCCTTTATGTATTCAACGACAACCTGTTTGGCATCTCTGCCATGGTGATGCTGGCCGCTTGCACCGGCGCCAACAACGCTATGTACGCTGGTCTGATGGGCACCATGGGCAATGAGGCCGAGCGTGGCGCCGTCGCCATCACCACGCTGGTTGTCGGCCCTCCGGTCACGATGATCGTGCTCGGCGCTGCCGGTCAGGCTCCGATCGGCTGGTCGCTCGTGGGCGCCATCCTGCCGATCGTCGTCGGCATTATTCTGGGTAACCTCTTCCCCAGCTTTAAGAAGATGATGGCACCGGCACTTTCCGCCATCATCGTGCTCGTCTTCTTTGCCATGGGCTCGACCATGACCTTTGGCCAGCTCATTAATGGCGGTCTTCCCGGTATTCTGCTCGGCGTGATCTGCTCGGTGGTCTTTGCAATTCCCGTCATCGCGGTCGATAAGCTCACAGGCGGTACGGGTGTCGCAGGTGCGGCCATTTCGAGCTGCGCCGGAGCCAATGTGGCCACGCCTGCTGCCATGGCAAGCGTCAACGAGGCCTTGTACGGCGGTGCGGTGCTCGCGACGGCCACGGCACAGGTTGCTGCCTGTGCAATCGTGACTGCTATTTTGACCCCGCTGGTCACCAGCTGGTGCTACAAGCATTTTGAGGGCCAACAGAGCAACAGCAAGGCAACGACCGACAAGGCCGCCTCAGCCGCCTAATGCCAAGCGGCAATCAAAGCTAAAAACTAGTCACGCCACAGGGCGGCCACGGGGGATCCCGTGGCCGCCCTGCAGTTTCTGTAGGGTCTCTGGAACACTTTACCCTGCTAAAGCTGGCATAACAGCTAGAGTGAACGTCGTACAAAGGCAAGGAAAAATACCAAACAAATCGGTGAACGGTAGTTGTTCGCGCTCGCATTTCCTGCGGGTTTGTAAAAAACGCCTTTATGATATAAAAAAAGAAACATATAACAGCCCAGATGGAGAGGGTCGCTATGTTATCCTTCTCAAACGGGTGAAATCTTGGGTTTTGGGTTGTAGTTCCAAGGTGGACAAACGTTTTCCCTGCACCAACGTGTGGTGAAGAACGGAAGAAGCCGGTAGTGCAAGCCGATAATTCAAGAATTCAATAAGCAGCGGTGTGAGAGAGCGCCGCATTACACGTAACTAGGAGCGTGGTTACACAATGCAGGAGGCATGGGAAGGCTTCAAGGAAGGCATCTGGACGGGAGAGGTTGACGTCCGAGACTTCATCCAGAAGAACTACACCCCCTACGAGGGCGACGAGTCGTTCCTCGCCGGCCCGACCGAGCGTACCAAGGAGCTGTGGGGCGAGGTTCTCGACCTGCTGCTCAAGGAGCGCGAGCAGGGCGGCGTCCTCGATATGGACACCAAGACCGTCACGGGTATCGTGAGCCACCCCGCTGGCTACATCGATAACGCCCATCGCGACAAGGAGACCATCGTCGGCCTCCAGACCGACAAGCCGCTCAAGCGCGCGCTGCACGTCAACGGTGGTATCCGCATCGCTTGCCAGGCTGCCAGCCAGCACGGCTACAAGATCGACGAGAACGTTGTCGAGCGCTACACCTTCGAGCGCAAGACCCACAACGCCGGCGTCTTCGATGTCTACACCCCCGAGATGCGCGCCTGCCGTTCGGCCCACATCATCACCGGTCTGCCCGATGGCTATGGCCGCGGCCGCAGCATCGGCGACTACCGTCGTGTCGCCCTGTACGGTGTCGACTACCTGATCAAGGACAAGGAGGCCCAGAAGGCTTCCACCCCGACGGTCATGACCGCCGACAACATCCGCGATCGTGAGGAGCTGCAGGAGCAGATCCGCGCCCTCGGCGAGCTCAAGATGATGGCCGAGACCTATGGTTTCGACATTTCCAACCCTGCTACCAACACGCAGGAGGCCATCCAGTGGATGTACTTCGCCTACCTCGCTTCCGTCAAGGAGCAGAACGGCGCCGCTATGTCCATCGGCCGTACCTCCACGTTCATCGACATCTACGCTGAGCGCGACCTTGCCAACGGTACCTTCACCGAGGAGCAGATCCAGGAGTTCGTGGATCACTTCATCATGAAGCTCCGCATGGTCAAGTTTGCCCGTACCCCCGAGTACCAGGCCCTGTTTACCGGCGATCCGCAGTGGGTCACCGAGTCCATCGGCGGCATGGGTGTTGACGGCCGTACGCTCGTTACCAAGATGAGCTACCGCTACCTGCACACGCTCGAGAACATGGGCACCAGCCCCGAGCCCAACATGACCGTTCTGTGGTCGACCCGTCTGCCCGAGAACTTCAAGAAGTTCTGCGCCAAGACTTCTGTCGCCAGCTCCTCGATCCAGTACGAGAACGACGACCTTATGCGCGTTTACCACGGCGACGACTACGGCATTGCCTGCTGCGTGTCCTCCATGCGCATTGGCAAGGAGATGCAGTTCTTCGGCGCTCGCGCCAACCTGGCTAAGTGCCTGCTGTATGCACTCAACGGCGGTGTTGACGAGGTCTCCAAGAAGCAGGTCGGCCCCAAGTATCGCGCCGTTGAGGGCGATACGCTCGATTACGACGACGTTGTGGCCAAGTACAACGACATGATGAAGTGGCTCGCTGGCGTGTACGTCAATTCGCTGAACATCATTCACTATATGCACGACAAGTATTGCTACGAGCGCATCCAGATGGCTCTGCACGACAAGCACGTGCACCGCTGGTTCGCTACGGGTATCGCTGGCCTTTCCGTCGTGGCTGACTCCCTGTCCGCCATCAAGTACGCCAAGGTCCACCCCGTCCGTGACGAGAACGGCATTATCGTCGACTTCGAGACCGAGGGCGAGTTCCCCAAGTACGGCAACGACGACGACCGCGTCGACCAGATCGCTCACGACGTTGTGCACCAGTTCATGGAGTACATCCGCATGAACGACACCTACCGCAACTCCGTGCCCACGACCTCGGTTCTGACCATTACCTCCAACGTCGTGTACGGCAAGAAGACCGGTTCTACGCCTGACGGCCGCAAGGCTGGCCAGCCGTTCGCCCCGGGTGCTAACCCCATGCACAAGCGCGATAGCCACGGCGCCATCGCTTCGCTGTCTTCGGTTTCCAAGCTCCCGTTCCGCGATGCTCAGGACGGCATCTCCAACACCTTCTCCATCATCCCGAGTGCGCTCGGCAAGGAGGACCAGGTGTTCTTTGGCGATATCGACCTTGATCAGCTGGGCGAGTAACTATTGTTAGTGCTATACTAACAATAACGATTACTGATTAGCGCGCCGGTTTCGGCCGGCGCCTATCAATCGAAGGAGACACATTATGAAGGTTTCTGAAGTTTCCGAGACTCAGGCCGATAACCTGGTCCACATGCTCGACGCTTACGCCGAGAAGGGTGGCCACCACCTGAACATCAACGTCTTCAATCGTGAGACGCTGCTCGACGCTCAGGCTCACCCCGAGAAGTACCCGCAGCTGACCATTCGCGTTTCCGGCTACGCCGTGAACTTCCACACGCTCACCAAGGAGCAGCAGGACGAGGTCATTTCGCGTACCTTCCACAACAAGTTCTAAAGGGGTTTAACTCCCGCAGGATCGCCGGGGCTGTTTGGGCTACCTCCCAAAACGTCCTCGGACATGCAAGAAGCCATCGCTGCGCACTTAGTGCGGCGAGGGGTTCTTGCGTCCTGCGGAATAATTTGGGAGGTAGCGCTAGCAGCGCCGGCGGGGTCCTGTGTAGATGTCTCGTGTGGACAT
>DAWCEJ010000121.1:0-3210 GCA_052274955.1 Collinsella sp. | reverse complement strand
GCATGTAGCCATTCGCCGAAAATCGACCAACTTTTTTATCTTGCCTGTACATGTTTAAACAACATGTTTTACAATAGGCGTATCGAATCAGAACATCGGAGGCGGACTGCACACCCATCGGCAGGCCGACCCCACAACAAGAAGGTTGGTGAGCGCATTCATGGAGCGTGCAAGCGGCGTCCTCATGCCCGTCTCATCTCTGCCCGGACCATACGGAATCGGCGGCTTTGGCTGGAATGCCTACGACTTCGTCGATTTTCTCGCCTCGTGCAAACAACATTACTGGCAGATTCTGCCCCTTACGACGACCAGCTATGGCGATTCGCCTTATCAGTCGTTCTCGGCCCGCGCAGGCAACCCCAACTTTATCGACTTTGCCGAGCTTATCGAGGCAGGGTATCTGGAGCAGCGCGATATCGATGGCGTGTATCTGGGATCCGACCCCAGCAATGTCGACTACGGTGCTATCTTTGGCGGCCGCCGTCAGATTCTCGACCGCGCCGCCGAGCGCTTTGCTGCCGACAAGCCGGCCGATTTCGATGACTTTATCCAGGCCAACGAGGACTGGCTCATCCCCTACTGTGAGTTCATGACCGTCAAAGAGGAGTGCGGTCTCAAGGCGTTTTGGGAGTGGCCCGCGGAGCTCCGCACCCGCGGCGAGGCTTCCGCCAAGGTCTGCGCCGACCATCCGGCGCGTATGCTCTACCACCAGATGACGCAGTACTTCTTCGATCGCCAGTGGAGCCGCCTCAAGGCCTATGCCAACGAGCGCGACATTCTCATCATCGGCGACCTGCCCATCTATGTCTCGCGTGACTCCGTCGAGATGTGGGCGACACCTGAGCTCTTTAAGATCGACGCCGCCGGCAATCCCGTGAGCGTCGCCGGCACGCCGCCCGACCAGTTCTCGGCTACCGGCCAGTACTGGGGCAACCCCATCTACGACTGGGACGCCATGGAGGCCGACGGCTTCTCCTGGTGGGAGGGCCGCATTCGCGCCGCCCTCGACATGTACGACGTCATCCGCCTGGATCACTTCCGCGGCTTCGAGGCCTATTGGGAGGTGCCGTTCTCCTCGCCTGATTCGTCCTACGGTTCGTGGACGCAGGGTCCCGGCCTCAAGCTCTTCAAGACACTCGAGGAAAAGCTCGGCACGCTGCCCATCATCGCCGAGGACCTGGGCTTCCTCACCCCCGGCGTCATCGATATGCGCGACAACTCGGGCTTCCCCGGCATGAAGATCCTGCAGTTTGCCTTTGAGGGCACTAACTCGTACTACCTGCCGCACAACTACATTGCCAACACCGTCGCCTACGTGGGCACTCACGACAACGAGACGGCACGCGGCTGGTTTGAAGGAACGGCTACCCCGCGTCAGCGCGAGCAGACAGCTCTGTACACCCATCAGCAGGCCGGCGAACCCATCGCCGACGCGCTCAACCGAACCATCGCAGCCAGCGTGAGCGACACGTGCATCTACACCATGCAGGACCTGCTCAACTTGGGCAACGAGGCGCGCATCAACACCCCTGCCACGCTGGGCGGCAACTGGACCTGGCGCATGCTCGACGGCGCCATCACCCGCGAGCTCGAGCACAAGCTCACCGACTGGACCGAGACCTACTTCCGCATCCCGTCGGAAGCCGAAATCGAGCTTCCTCAATAGGAGCTACCGCGCCCGACCCCTCCCCACCGTGCGGACGCGCTTGCTTACCCGCGCGAGGCCACCCCAATCCCCTCGCGCGGGATTCTTATGAATTGCAGACATGTAATCAACCCATTACAGGAGGAAACATGCCCCAAATTAACCTCATGGAACTCGCCGAGCAGTCTTTTGGCACCTCGCTCGAGCAACTCGACGACCGTCGCATTTACAAGCTGCTGGTCAAACTCGTGCAGGAGCGCTCCGCCGCCTGCCCGCTCAACAACGGCAAGAAAAAGCTCTATTACATTTCCGCCGAATTTTTGATCGGCAAGCTGCTCATCAACAACATGATCGACCTCGGCATCTACGACGAGGTTAAGGACCAGCTCACCGCCGCAGGCCACGACCTCAACAAGATCGAGGAGTTCGAGGTCGAGCCGTCGCTCGGCAACGGCGGCCTGGGCCGCCTGGCCGCATGCTTCCTGGATTCCATCGCCACGCTGGGCTTGACCGGCGATGGCGTGGGCCTCAACTATCACTACGGCCTGTTCCGTCAGCGCTTTGTCGACAACCAGCAGAAGGCCGTCCCCGACGAGTGGCTCGGTGAGCAGGACATCCTAGTCGACGACGACCGCTCCTACACCGTCGAGTTCGGCGATTTTGCCGTTACCTCCAAGCTCGTCAACATCGACGTGCCCGGTTACGGCCAGCCCACCAAGAACCGTCTGCGCCTGTTCGACCTGGCGAGCGTCGACGACGGCCTGGTCCCCGGCAGCTCCATCGACTTCGACAAGACCGAGATCGCCAAGAACCTCACCTTGTTCCTCTACCCCGACGATTCCGACGAGCAGGGCCGCCTGCTTCGCATCTACCAGGAATACTTCATGGTGAGCAACGCCGCCCAACTCCTGATCGACGAGGCCATCGAGCGCGGCAGCAACCTGCACGATCTGGCCGACTACGCCGTGGTCCAAATTAACGACACGCACCCCACCATGGTCATCCCCGAGCTCATTCGCTTGCTCACCACCGAGCATGGCATCGAGTTTGACGAGGCCGTGACCATCGTACGCTCCATGGTCGCCTACACTAACCACACGATTCTTGCCGAGGCGCTCGAGAAGTGGCCGCTCGTCAGCCTGCAGAAGGTCTCCCCTGCCATCGCCGACATTATCGTCAAGCTCGATGAGATCGCGAAGGCCGAGCACGATGACCCGCGCGTCGCCATCATCGACGAACACGATACCGTCCACATGGCCCACATGGACATCCACTTTGGCTTCTCCATCAACGGCGTAGCCGCCCTCCACACCAAGATCCTGGAGGACACCGAGCTTCATCCGTTCTACGAGATCTATCCCGAAAAGTTCTCCAACAAGACCAACGGCATCACCTTCCGCCGCTGGATCCATGGGGCCAACCCCGCGCTCGCCAGCCTGCTCGACGATGTGATCGGCACCGACTGGCGCAGCACCGGCGATCTGAGCAAACTCGCCAAGTTCGCCGACGACAAGGACGTTCTTGAGCGCCTGGCCGCCACCAAGGTCGCGGCCAAGGCCATCATG
>DAWCEJ010000120.1:0-3348 GCA_052274955.1 Collinsella sp. | reverse complement strand
GTAGTCGGAATCGTGGAAGTGGATCAGGCCCTCATTGTGGGCATCCACGATCTCCTGGGGCAGCAGCACACGCTGAGTCAGGTCCTTGGAAATCTCGCCGGCCATATAGTCACGCTGGACGGAATTGACGGTCGGGTTCTTGTTAGAGTTCTCCTGCTTGACCTCTTCGTTATTGCACTCGATCAGCGACAAAATCTTGTCGTCGGTCGTGTTCTTCTGGCGCTTCAGGCTCTGAACATAGCGATAGATGATGTAGTGGCGGGCAACCTCGTAGCAGTCGAGACGCATGATCTCGTCCTCGACCAAATCCTGGATCTCCTCGACCGAAACGGTGTGGCCCGCGTTCTCGCATGCCTCGGCGACGTTTTGTGCCGCGTAAACCACCTGGCGGTCGGTTAGACGAGAGCTCTCCTCGACCTCCAAGTTGGCGGCGCGGATGGCATTGACGATCTTATCGATGTCAAAGACAACCTCGGTGCCGCTGCGCTTGATGATCTTCATCCTCTTGCCTCTTTCGCATCGTAGCCTCATTGCGCTTCAGAGCCAAACGATGCCCGGCAGGGCCTGTCCCTGTCTTGCGGCGCCGTCGCGCAATCTGTGTTCTCGATAAACCATAAGCCTCCATGCGGACATTCCCAGAAGCCGATCAAGCGGCTCAAGGACACGTTCAAAAGAGGCAGTTAAGGTCTTCGTTCTCTGTCCGCCATCTATCATACGACAAAGAGGCATCTATATCCTGTATTCTTTTTTTAGGTCAAACACAACATATAGTGTTTCAGCAGGTCAAAGCAATTAGTCATTTTGCAAACGCATTAAAAATGAAGGGCTCTTGGCAGAGTGCTAAAACGTTATCAGCTCGACTACCTGCACGGCAGTTTTGAAACCCCCTCAACCGCGCCGCTGACAAATCCTACCAAAACCAAGCCGCTCACGCCAAAAGAATCCAAAAGATTATGCTTGACCAACATGTTGCGGTCGAATGCCGGCGGACGGAGCGACAGGACTGTAAACGCTCGGAAGACTACAGCCCCGGCGCCCCGTCCGCCGGCATTCGATAGGCGAGGATCTATTACCTCTCTTCGCGAACCATCATGCGGCCGAGAGCCGCTGTAAAGGGATCGAGCAGCACGCCGGCGATAACCACAAAGGCCCATCCCTTTGTGACGAGGCCGGCCCAACGCGCGAAGAACGTACGGCCTTCAATCGTTCCGAATCCTCCCTGGAAGGCAATCTCGCCAAAACCGATCACCATAAAAAGGAGCGTGGCACCGATGACCGTACCGGCGATCTTGTGTGATGCACTCCCCTGCTCAAAACCAAAAAAGTCCAGGCACATACCAACCGTTTTGCCAAACAGCGGGAGTGCGCTCAGAACCTCGGCGATCACCGTGGCCACGATGAGTTGTCCCCAAAAGCCCGTGGGGCCCGTCAGATCCAAGCCAGGCGCCCCTTCAATGATGGGGAGAAACGCGCAGAGCAATAGCGGGTTAAAGAAGCCGTTGAGAATACCGATAACGCGCCTGACAGGTAACTTCATAGCCGTAAGCCTTTCAAAGTCATTGATAGAAAGAGGGCCGCCGGCATATGTCGGCGGCCCCGATAAAACATGATGTACGGCAAAGCAACTACTCGAGCGGCTACTCCGCCTCGCCGCCGGCCGCCATCTTCTCGGCCTCGGCAAGCTGGGCCGGGGTGAGCTTGCGATACTTAATGGCGCCAAAGACGACACAAGCCGCACAGACGATCATGCCGGCGATGAACTTCTGGTCAATCGTTGCACCAAACGGCGACGTCACGGCCTCAAACACAATGGGAGACAATGCCATGCCAAAGTTGATACCTGCCATGCCAATGGCGAGGTTAAACGCACGTCCCTCGGGGGCAGAGTTGCCGGCGGCAAAATTGCCCTCCAGCGGCACGTAGGTCTCCTTGCCCAGCGCAACGACAAAACCCGCAACGCACAGCACCATAAAGGCGGGCGCAACCAGCGTCAGGCCCAGGCCGACGAGCGTCACGCCCCACGCGATCGGCATAGCCAGGTTCTTAAACTTGGCAAACAGCGGACCGACCAAAAGACCAGCCGCAATACCGGCAACGGTCATAACGGTAGAGGCAAGACCGGCCTCCACGGTACCGCCAAAGCCACGGCCCACGACAAGCAGCGAGACATTGGAGCTAAAGAGCTGGAACGTAAGTACGAACACAAAGCTCATGAGCGTGATAATCGCGACCTCTTTAGGCATATTGGCAAACACGTTGACCTTGCGCTTGGGCTCAAGATGACCCTCAGGAAGGCAAACAGCCTCGATTACGATGAAAATGATCATGATGAAGTACGCCGCATAGCTGTGGAACCACTCGGCAGAACCCAAGATGCCGGAAACCATCGTCCAGATAATGCCGCCCAGTGCAACAAAAGTGGAGTAGATGCCCATGACAAACGAGCGCTGCTTTCCGCCAAAGTAATCCGCGATAAGAGCGTCCGTTGAATTCTGCACGGCACCGAGACCAAGGCCCATGACAGCAGAAGCCGCTAAGACTTGGCCGAGCGAGTCGTGGAACACCAGCACCGAGGCGCCTGCCAGCATCACGATAATGTGACCGACGAGCGTCGTCTTCTTCTTGGACACGCGAGAGGCAAGCTGTGAAGAGACGAGCATGGCGGACAACGCCATCATCAACGGGATGATGCCGATAATCATCTGAACGGCAGCGATGTTCTCGTTGGGAAACGCGGCCGCAACAGAGGCCACGATGGGAACGGGCACGAGCATGCCCATGATGCACATGGCGGCTGCGTAAATGCCCACCAGGTACTTGATCTTGGTTTTATCCATGATCCATCCTTACACTTAAAGAAAAGGGTCGGAGCGGCCAGGCATCACCAGCGGCCGCCCCAAACACAGCACTATCAGTCGTTGAATCCGGTGAACACGGGCTCTCCGCTGTACACGAGCGCTTCCTCGACACCATCGAGCACGCGGCAGGCGCCAGACGCCATCGCCTCGAGCTCAAACTCGCCGGGATAGGCCGACACGGGGGCGATCCAAGAGCAGCATTCCTCAATCGAGGCAACGAGCTCCTTGCTGTGGACCATGCCGCCTCCGAGCAAGATGCCGTCGACGTCGCCCTTCAGCACACAAGCCATCTCGCCAATCCACTTGCAGATTTGGTAAACCATCGCATCCCAGGCGCGAGCCGCGGCCTCATCGCCCGCGGCGGCGCGCTCGCACACCTCGATGGCATCGGACGTACCCAAAAGGTCAACGAAGCCACCGGTCTTCATGCAATGGGCGCGGGCAACGTCGAGACCATGCTCCGCCGTATACTTCGCGACCTCGATTGCGG
>DAWCEJ010000119.1:0-2746 GCA_052274955.1 Collinsella sp. | reverse complement strand
AGCGTTCGAGCTTTGGCGCAGTGCCAAAGACGTTGAGGGATTTCGAACGGCTTGTTGAGCTCGATGCCCCGAATGCCAACGCCGCCTTCGCTTGTTGGGAGCGAGAGGGCGATTGCCGAAGCGGTCTCCATAGGTGAGGCCGAATGGTCGTAGATATGCCTGAGTGCGAGTCGTGCACGTGTGGCACCGGGTTTGCCGGGGTGCATATCGAGCAGTTCGGTAATTTGTTCTTTGAACGCGGTGGCTGGTTGCTCGGAATAAGGGCCGGCGGGATTGAGCCCCATGCGATAATCGCCGCAAACTTCATAGCCGTATTCGAGGTATTCGATCCTATCCATCCACTCGGCAGCGAGCACGAAGGTGAAGGCTTCGTCGGTGATGAAGATTCCGGGCGTCAACTCATCAACATGCTCGTAGGGAAGATTTTGTCCAAGAATGTGACAGATGACGTCTTTGGTTCGAATTCGCTCGAATTCGAATACAACCGAGATGTCGATAGTCTTGAGCATATCGGGCGGAATGCCGCAGTCGGTAAGGGCCTGTCGTATGCGCGCAACGCGTTGCTGGGTGGAGATGCCTCGTGCGCCTATCTGGTAGTCGTGCTGCGCAAGAGACTGTACCAAATTCTGAGGTGCATGATGAACGAGCCATGCGGTTTTATGCGAAATGAGAACAGGGGTATCCATTGAGGACCTCTCGCTTTGAGCCGATACCCAACTCTTATGTCCGTTGAAGTGGGGAAATATACTGGATGCGAGTAAATCGACTCATGCATGCCGTGGGCTCAATCCAAACATGTACGTCACCCTCCAAAGATGTCAAATAATGTCGTTTTTGGAGGGTGACGTACACGTTTTGCCTTGCGCCAACACCCAGTCTTAACCGCTTACCGAGGAATGGGGTCGCCGCGACCGACAACCATGTACTATGTACGGGCATTGCCTAAACCCACAACTCAAAGGACCCCATCTTGCCCGTTGTCGCCGCTATGACCGTTACTGCACATGCCTCGGATGCCATGGTCGCCATCCCGTTTTGGCTCGAGATGTTCGCCGTCGTCGCGGCTTCGATCTCGGGCGTGCTGGTCGCGCGCGAGCACAAGCTCGATCTGGTGGGCGCGGTCGCACTCGCCGTGGTCTGTGGCCTCGGCGGCGGTCTTTTGCGCGACATGACGCTCCAAGTCGGCAACGTCTACATTCTCAACCAGCCCATGGCCCTGCCGCTCTCCATCGCCACGGCGGCAATCATCTATATCTTCCCGGCAATCGTCGATAAGCCTGAAAAGCTCATTCCGCTGCTCGATATCATCTCGGTCGGCATCTACGCTGCCACCGGCGCCGACAAGGCCCTGGTCTACGGATTTGCTCCGGCCGTTTGTATCATGATGGGCTTCTTTACCGCGGTGGGCGGCGGCATGCTGCGCGACGGCTTTATGGGCGTGGTACCGGGCATTTTCCAGCGTACCAACTTCTACGCCATTGCGGCCATCGCCGGATCGGCAAGCTATGTATTCCTCGTCATGAGCGGCCTCGTCAGCAACATCACCGCGCTGATCGCGTGCGTCGCGGTAACCATGGGACTGCGTTGGCTGTCGCTGCGCTTTGACATCAAAAGCCCCACTGAGGAAGACATCGCGCGCTTTTTGCACCGCAAAAAGTAGATTGCGCGGCGCCATCCTTCGAAATGCAACCGAGAGGTTCTTTTAGAGCGCCCGCGCGTTGGGTACCCTGTTAGGTACATGTCGAGCACCTAACGAAGGATCTACCATGCCTTGCAATCAATTCCCGCCGACGCACCGTCACAAAGCACGGAGTCGCCTCTTTGTCGCCCTCGCCCTTATCGCGCTGGCACTTGCCGCCCTTCCTGCCGCAGCTTTTGCCGGCACGGATACCGCAGGCAATGTTCTTGCGACCGACAGTGACTCCAATCCGTCCGGCGTCGAAGGCGACCTGTATTGGGCCGGCCAAAACCTCAACCTCGATGATGCCTCCATCGACCGCGACATTATTGCGGCGGGCGAGAGCCTCTCCATCCGCGACTGCACCGTGGGCGGTGCCGTCCGCCTAGCGGCACGCACCATCGATATCGCCCAGACCACGGTTGATGGCAGCGTGACCGTCGCTGGCCAGCACGTCGTCCTCAATACCGACAGCACCGCCAGCTGTTTCTATGCGGCAGGCGAGACAGTTGCCCTGCGCGGCTCCGTCAAGTCGGCGGCGCTTGTAGGCGACACCGTGACCATCGATGGCACGGTCGATGGCGATGTTGAGGTTTGGGCCGACAAGCTCATCTTGGGCAAGAACGCCCGCATCACCGGCACCGTGAACGCGCACGTTTCCGAGGATCCCGAGCGTGCAGCAGGGGCCGAGGTCGGCGCGCTCAAGATCGACCGCACTGAGAACGAGGACACCTCCACCGTCAACGATGTCATCGGCGGCATCGTCGCCGGGGCGCTTTCCACCTGCTTTGTCGCCTTGCTGCTCGAGCTCGTCTTTCCGCGTGCAACCGCCAGCGCCGCCGGAATGCTCCACCAGCGCCCCACGCCCCTGTGGGTGAGCGGTCTTCTGGGCACGGTGGCTATCGTCCCCGCCGTCCTGCTGTTGATTATCTCGATTGCTGGCCTGTCGCTTGCTGGAGCCCTCATGTGCAGCGTTATCGGTATCGCGCTCGTCTCTGCGGCCTTCGCGGGCTGTGCCATCGCGCGCATGGTTGGACACAGCCAGAACCGCTACGCCATGGTAGCCGT
>DAWCEJ010000118.1:0-10580 GCA_052274955.1 Collinsella sp. | reverse complement strand
GGCGCCTACCTGTCCGTGGTCGAGTCCATCGCCAAGCTCGTTGCCGCCGGCTTTGAGCACAAGCGCGCCTACCTCTCCTTCCAGGAGTACTTCGAGCGCCTGCGCACCGAAGCAGAGCGCTGGGGCAAGCCCATGGCTGCCGTCCTGGGTGCCCTTATGGCCCAGGTCGACCTGGGTGCCGGCGCCATCGGCGGCAAGGACTCCATGAGCGGTTCGTTTGAGGACGAGGCCGGCGAGCTCAACGTTCCGCCGACCCTGATCAGCTTCGCCGTCGCCGTGGGCAAGGCCGCCCGCGCCGTCTCGCCCGAGTTCAAGGGCCTCACGCACCGCGTCGTCCGCATCGCCCCCGCCACCTATGGCGAGGACTACCGCCCCGATGCTCAGCAGCTGCTCGCCGCGTTTGACGCCGTCGAGGCGCTCACTGCTACCGGCAACGCCCTGGCCATCTCCACGCCCGGCTACGGCTGCGGCGCCGAGAGCCTCTTTAAGATGTGCGTCGGTAACCAGATCGGTATCGAGCTTGCCGAGGATGTAGACGTGGAGAGCCTCTTCACCCCGCTCTACGGTAGCTTTATCGTCGAGCTCGCCGAGGATGCCGAGCTGCCCGAGGTCGCCGACGGCGTTGTCGTCGAGCCCCTGGGCACCACCGTCGAGGGCTATGTCATCGACACCGGCTCCGAGGTCATCGAGCTCGCCGAGCTCCAAGAGGCCTGGGAGAGCGGCATCGAGGGCGTCTTCGCCTACCGCAGCGCCGGCAAGACCCCCGAGGTCGAGACCATCGACTTCCGCGCCAAGGATATCCACGTGTACGGCGGCGCCAAGATCGCCCGCCCGCGCGTGATCATCCCCGTGTTCCCCGGCAACAACTGCGAGTACGACAGCGCCCGCGCCTTCCGTGCCGCCGGTGCCGAGGCCGACACCTTCGTGATCAACAACCTCACGCCCGAGGCCGTCGCCGAGAGCACCCGCGAGCTTGCCCGCCGCATCCGTGCAAGCCAGATCGTTATGATCCCCGGCGGCTTCTCGGGCGGCGACGAGCCCGACGGCTCCGCCAAGTTCATCACGGCGTTCTTCCGCGCTCCCGAGGTCACCGAGGCAGTCCGCGACCTGCTCAAGGCCCGCGATGGCCTGATGCTGGGCATCTGCAACGGCTTCCAGGCCCTGATCAAGCTCGGCCTGGTGCCCTACGGCGACATCGTCGACGCCACGCCCGATACGCCCACGTTGACGTTCAACACCATCGGTCGCCACCAGAGCCGTCTGGTGCGCACCCGCATCTCGTCCAACTTGTCCCCGTGGCTGTCGCAGTGCAGCCTGGACGACCCCTACACCGTCGCCATCAGCCACGGCGAGGGCCGCTTTGTCGCCAATGACGAAGTGCTCGCCCAGCTGATCGCCAACGGCCAGGTCGCCACGCAGTACGTGGGCGAGAACGGCAAGCCCAGCATGGATCTCTCCGTCAACCCCAACGGCTCCGCACTCGCCATCGAGGGCATCACGAGCCCCGACGGCCGCGTCCTGGGCAAGATGGGCCATGCCGAGCGTCGCGGCGACAACCTGTACCGCAACGTGCCCGAGCATGTCCCCGGCGATAAGTTCATGCCGATCTTTGAGAGCGGCGTGGCCTACTTCGCTTAAACCTTTCCCATCGGGTACAATCCCCTCGGGTAACAACACCCGCCACCGACACATCCGGTGGCGGGTTCTTTTTTGCTTCGCGCATGCAGGAAGGACATCATGGAAAGCCGCAAGCCGTATCTCGCCACCCTGCCCGGACTCATCCTGGGCTGTCTTGTTTGCTGTGCACTCTGGGGATCGGCCTTTCCCTGCATCAAGATCGGCTACGCACTCTTTGGTATCCCGGCGCACGATAGCGCCTCGCAGCTGCTCTTTGCGGGCTTGCGCTTCACGCTTGCCGGCGCCCTGGTTATCGTTGGGATGAGTGCGGCCCAACGCCGCCCCCTCATTCCGCAGGCTCGCGACATCAAGCCCATCTTTGTCTTGTCGCTCTTCCAGACTATCGGGCAGTACTTCTTTTTCTATCTGGGCCTCTCGCGCGCCAGCGCCATGTCGAGCTCCATCATCGAGGCCAGCGCCAACTTCCTCGCAATCCTCTTTGCCGCCCTGGCATTTCACACCGAGAAGCTCAATACGGCCAAGGTGCTTGGCTGTGCGCTGGGCTTTGCCGGCGTCGCGCTCGTCAACCTCTCGGGCGCAGATGGCACCTTTGGCTTCAGGCTCGATGGCGAGGGCTTTATCCTAGCCTCCACTGTCGCGGGTGCTCTTTCGACCTGCCTGATCGGCATCTTCTCGCGCAAGCACGACGGCGTCTTGCTTGCCGGGTGGCAGTTCTTGGTCGGCGGCCTGGTCCTCACCGCCATCGGCTTTTTGATGGGTGGCGCGCTCTCCCCCACGGCGATTGTCCCCGCCATCGTGCTCATCATCTACATGGCGCTTATCTCCGCGGTCGCCTACTCGCTGTGGTCGCGCCTGCTTGCCGTCAACCCCGTCAGCCGCGTCTCGGTCTTTGGGTTTATGAACCCGGTCTTTGGTGTGCTGCTGAGCGCGCTGCTGCTCGGCGAGGGTGCTGGCACGAGCCCCGTTACCGTCATCGTTGCCCTGCTGTTGGTCTGTGGCGGCATCATCATCGTCAACAAACCCAAAAAAGCCTAATGAACTGCCCTTATTTAGCAGAGCGGATTCACATACTTTAGTTTAATGGAGTACATCGGAGAGCCGAGGGCCGCCATGCACGCCAGCGTGCGCCCCTTTTCCTAGCGTATCTGAACGCCGGCTTTCTTCTTCTCGCGCTTTACGCGGTAGAGCTCCGCGTCGGCAGCACGAAGCAAGTCTTGCCAGGTATCGACGCCATCACCAACCCGTGCGTAGCCGATGGACATCCGCAACAGATACGAAACCTCGGCGCGCGCGAGCTCATCGTTGATTGTCGCGCACAGATGCATGATATCCTGTTCCGCCACTGCATTTTGGAGCACCACGAACTCATCGCCACCATAACGTGCGATAAAGCCGCCAGACGCCGAGCAGACTTCTTTGAGCGCAGCGGATATGACCTGAAGAGCGTGGTCGCCCTCCACATGCCCATAGCGATCGTTAATCTGCTTAAAGCCGTCGGCGTCCATCATAAGCAGATATACATCTTCGGCCTGATCCACATTTGAGAAGAGCGACAGTATATAGGTCTCAAAACGGTTGCGATTGTTAAGTCCAGTCAACGGGTCGGTCGAGATGAGCTGCTCCTGGTAGATGATGTAGAGCAGCAACATGCTAATCATTATGCCGACACAAAGGCCGGGCACCGAGTATACGACCTGAAAGGTACCGCCCACCAGGGCCGGAATGGCGAAAAATGCCAAGGTTCGATAGATGGCCTTCGTCTGCAGGCTCTCGACCCTGCGAGATTGCACAAATGCATGCAGGGACGTATGTATAACGTAACAGTAGCTGACGATGGGCTGGATCATATAGGCAAAGCCGCGACGATACACGCCCTGCGAATCGATATAGAACAGGGCGTGCGTCCAGTAACTGGTAAACGCCAGCACGACCACCAGAGCCGTAGGCAACGCTACAAGCACCACCCTATAGCGCGAGGTCAAAAGGCGAGAACCCTGCACCGTCTCGGAATAGATAAACCAAATGAGACACGCGATAGCAAAGAGCGAAAACGAAACCGCGTTGGAAATCCAGTTGGCAGCAATGCCCAACGTGCCGTCCACACCGTCCGAAAGCGTCCAGATCATATCGAATAATATGTACGCGGCAGAGGTGTAGCCAAGCATGCTAAACAATAGCTGCTGGGTGCTCGAGAACAAGGAGCGACGACTTCGCACGGCAAGCCCGATAAGAACAATCATGCATAGCACGAATATCTCAATCTTGAGTGCCTTAACCACTAGCGCCATCCCTTCAATATCCAAGTGGTCAGAATCGCCCAATTCGAATCAGGGCAATAAACACCCCTTTACTCCGCAGGGGTAAAGGGGATAATAGCAGAGCGCCCGAACATCACTGCAAAACAGTTTCTGTTCGGGCGCCCATACGGCGCGAATTGCACACGCCGGCATCATTGATGGGTATCGATTGCTACTCGCCATCGATGTCAGTCGCGACGGCCTCCTCTATGGCCTCGACACCGACAGGCGACAGATCCTCCTTGCCTTGGCAGAACTTCTTGTCGACCCAGCCAGTCAGAATCGGAGCCATAATCGCCGTGATGATAACGGCGGTGGCGATCTGCGCATACGCGGTGGGCGCAAGCTCGGCATAGCGCGGCGCGACCTCAGCAAGAGCAACCGGCGTGGTCATAGCCGTGCCGGCGATGGTGGAGCAAGCAACGGCGGCCTTGCCGTTGCCGCCGCACAAGCGCTCGAAGGCAAAGGTGATGGAGCCAACGATAAAGAGGGTGATGAGGCCCAGAAGGATGCCCGAGATGCCGCCGGTGATGAAGCTCGAAAGGCTCATGGACGCACCGAGCTGAAATCCGATGACGGCAATCGCGGGATTGGCACCGGGAACCAGCAGGTTCTTGATAAACGGGAACAGGTTGCCCAGAACCATGCCAATAACGAGTGGCAAGATGGAGCCGATAATGGTGCCAATGGGAATGTTGGCGAGGCCGGAAACACCGAGGATGATCATCGTGACGGCGGGGCCAGCCGTAAAGAACAGGATACCGACGGCGCCCTGCTCGGACTCATCGCCGAACTCGCCCATGATGCCCGTATAGAGCGCCATGTTGCAAAACGTGATGCCGCCGATGATAGACACGGAGCTCAGACCCAGGAAGTTGTCGTTAAAGAAATATGCCACGCCCAGGCCGAGAGCCGCTGCGACGACCAGCTTGGGGATCAGCACAACGATACCGGTCTTGATGGCACCCGGCGTGGACTTAAAGCTGATGCCGGCGCCCACAAACAGCAGGATCGCGGCGACGATGGTATTGGAGCCACCGCGGCAGGCAGCCGTAAAGAAGCCGCCGATCTCAAAAACCTGCGGGCAGAAGGTGTTGAGCAAAAGACCGACGATCATCGGATAGATCATGATGTCGCCCGGGATGCGCGGGACCTTGAATTTCTTTTGCTCGTTGGCGGTCGCTTCCTGTGCCATGAAACCCCCATTTCCGCTGACGGGGTACAAAAGCCCACGTCACACTTTGCTACAGTAAAGTTTGACCATGGTACCAGAAGAAATAGACCAGCTCGGTGAGAAATTCGATTCGTTGGACAGGGGCGCTAAACGTGCCCCGCTCTTATATGAGGCTCAAAACGATATAGAACACGATGCCCGAAACACAGCACCACAGCATCGATTTTGTCTTGACCGCCACGGCCACGACGCCGGCAGCCGCAATCCAGGGAACCAAGGCAGGCCAGGGTCCCGCGTCGAACGCGCCGGGGCTCACCAAGTCGTTGGCGACCAGCGCCGCAAAGGCGGCGGGCGGAATATAACCCAAGGCCTCGGTAACGCGGGACGACAGCGTTCTCCCGCGCAAGGCAAACGCTGGGGCAATACGGAAAAATGCGATGGCCGCCCACGACGACAGCCACAGGACCAAAAACTCATTAACGGGCATCGCAATCACCCCTTCCTTCAGCGAGAGCATCGCACGCAAGCGCCGCGACAACGCCGACGAGCACGCTTGCCGGCACGGCGATATTCGTCCACCCCAAGAACTTGCATATGGCGACGGACACCGCGGCCAAACCGGCAGCTACGACATTGCCGCGCGACAGTCGCTGCGAAAAGAGTAGGCAGATAAAGAGCGATGTGCAGACAAAACCCGCAATAGCGGTAGGAACATCGACAACGGCGCCGACGATGGCACCCATCGTGCACGAAGCGCCCCATGTCGCGATGAGGATCGCGTTGAGCACAAAGGACTCGCGCGGACCCCAATCCTCCCCTTTAACCAACTTGGCAAGTGAGATGCCATATGCTTCCTCGGTGAGCGTCGCGGCGACAGCCAGCGCCTGACGCTTCGAGGCGCCCCTCAGATGCGGTGCGATTGATGCCGAATAAAGCGCAAACCGCGAGGAGATTGCGGCCACACTTGCGACAATCGATGGCGCCGGTACACCCGCCAGCCACAGGCTGCAGACCATAAATTGGCCGCAACCCGTCACAAACGTGCTGCTCAGGGCAAAGACCATCCAGGGTTCCATCCCCGTCTGCGCCATAATCATTCCGCACGGCGCGCCTATCGCAACATAGGTAAGCATCACCGGCCAGACGGTTTTAACGATTTTGAGCACCATAGCGTTCCTCGTCCCGACAAGATTTCCGAGCCACATTCAACGACGCGGCAGAATCATCGCCCGATGGCAACCGAGTTCACCTACAATTGCCCCCGGATCGAAAGACACAGAAAGACACAACTTTTTAGGAAGTCATTATGACAGCTATCGATCGAACGCGGGCTGCCGCGGCCTTCAAGGCCTACACCGATGCCTACGATGCCGTCAATCCGCGTATCGCGCTTAAAATCGAGCATACGTACCACGTGGCCGAGGCATGCGATGCCGTGGCGCGCGAACAGGGCTGGTCACCTCAGGACATTGACCTAGCGTGGCTTTGCGGCCTGCTGCACGATATGGGCCGCTTTGAGCAGTTGCGGCGCTGGGACACCTTTAAGGACGCCGAGAGCATGAGCCATGCAGCGCTGGGCATCGAGGTCCTCTTTGGCGAGAATTCCGCCGATGCACCCGCCGCAACGAGCATCCGCGACTTTATCGATAACCCGGCAGAAGATGAGCTCATCCGAGCGAGCATTGCCTATCACAGCGATTTCCGTCTACCTGCGCAGCTCGACGAGCGCACGCGGAGCTTCTGCGATATCGTGCGCGATGGTGACAAGATCGACATTATGCGCACCATCGCCGACAGCACCGTCGACACCATCCTCAAGGTTGATGAGGACACATTTCTCGCCAGCCGGTTCTCGACACCGGCGCTCACCGCCTTTGACGAGCGCCGCTGCGTTGCACGCGACGAACGCGATGAGCCGGCAGACTACTTGGTGGGGCTCATCTGCTTTATGTTTGAGCTCGTCTATCCCGCAAGCCGCGCGCTGGCGCGCGAGCAGGGCGATATCTACCGCCTGCTCGACGCGCCCTTTGGTATCACGCGCCCCTTTACCGACCCCGCCACACAGGCAACCTGGAGTCGCCTTAAGGACGAGCTGCGCAGCTGGCTGGCAAGCGCCTAGTGCCCAAGTTGGGCCAGCAGCTCCTCAACGACCTCGACGGCGTCGCCGACGACCTTGTACTGGGCGGCGGCAAAGATGGGGGCATCCGGGTCCTCATTGATGGCGACAATGCACTCCGCCCCACCGATGCCGGCAAGATGCTGGATGGCACCCGAGACGCCAATGCTCACGAGGAGCTTGGGTGAGACCGACACGCCCGTCTGGCCAATCTGGTGGCGATACTCCAGCCAGCCCGCCTCCACGACGGGTCGCGTGCAGCCGAGCTCGGCACCCAGGGCCTCGGCGAGCTTTCGCATCAAGGGCAGATTTTTCTTGGAGCCGATACCGCGACCTACAACAACTAGACGCTCGGCATCGGCAATCGAAGCCTGCTGCCCCCATTCCTCAGCGGGAATCGAAATCTCGACACGAGCCTTGGCGTCTTCCGCAAGGAATACCTGGGCAATCGTGCCGGAGCGGCTATAGTCAAACTCGGGCGCCTTAAAGATGCCGGGGCGCACCGTTGCCATCTGAGGACGGTGGTTGGGGCAGATAATGGTGGCCATCAGGTTGCCGCCAAACGCCGGGCGCGTCTGCTGCAGCAGACCCGTCTCCGTATCCATCGAAAGCACCGTGCAATCGGCCGTAAGGCCCGTCTGCAAGCGCACGGCCACACCGGGCGCCAGCTCGCGACCAAAGGCGGTCGCGCCGTACAGAATGGCCTCGGGCTTGCGCTCGGCTACCAAATCGCAGATCAAGCGGGCGTAGACCTCCGCGTCGTTCTGACGCAGGCGCTCGTCACGACAGACCAGAACTTCGTCCGCACCGGCGCAAATCAGATGCTCCAGGTCCCCGAGTGAGCCCTCGGGGCTCATGCCGACCAGTGCCACCAGACGGCAGCCGCGGGCATCGGCAAGCTCGCGCCCCTTGCCCATGAGCTCGAAGGCCACGGATGCAACGGCATCGTGCTCGTCAGTCTGCACGAAGATCCAGATGTCTCGATATGCGTCAAGGTCTGCCGCGCCGGCGGCCTCGTCGCGCTCAATCGAGATGGCGTTGACGGGGCAGGCGTCGACGCACCCACCGCACAGGATACAGCCGTCGGTTACGCGGGCACAGCGATTGGGGCGCTCACCCTCCACCACAATGCCGCCCGAGGCGCAGGCGCGAACGCAGCGACCGCAGCCGATACAGGCTTCGCCATCGATAATCAGCCCGCTCATCTATGCCATCCCCTCGATAATCTTGGCAAGTTTTACCGCCTGCTCGGACGCCGTTCCCTCAACGGCCTCGCACGTTTGGTCACGGTCGGGCACAAACGAGCGCACGACCTGCGTCGGTGATCCGGCAAGGCCGCAACGCGAGGGATCGGCGTTTACGTCGGCAGCGCTGGCCACACGCACGTCTGCATCCTCGGCCGCGCGAATACCGGCAATACTCGGCATGCGCAGCTGGCCAATCTCCTTGGCGGTCGTCATCGCACACGGCATCTCCAGGTACACCGTCTCCTCGCCGGCATCGCAGCCGTGAACGAGCGCCAGCGAGCCACACGTCGTAAATCCCGCGCTCTGCACACAGCTCACGTCGGTCACGCAGGGGACCCCAAAGGCGCCGGCCAGCTCGGGGCCGATCTGGGCCGTATCGCCGTCCACTGCCATCTTGCCGCAGATGAGCAGGTCAAAGTCCTCATCGAGTGCCTCGATGCCGCATTTGAGGGCATAGGTGGTGGCTAGGGTATCGGCGCCCGCAAAGGCGCGATCGGTCAGCAGCAGCGCGTCGTCGGCACCGCGGGCGATGCAGTCGCGCAGCAGCGATTCGGTCGCGGGGATGCCCATCGACACCACCGTCACACGCACGTCCATGCCAAAGCCGATAAAGTCGTCCTTCAGCGCTAGCGCACATTCGAGAGCACTTGCATCGAAGGGATTAACGACCGCCTGCTTGCCATCACGCACGATAGTATTGGTCTTGGGGTCCATCTTGACCTCGGTGCTTCCGGGCACCGCCTTGACGCACACCACCATATGAAAATCACTCATCTTCACGCGCCCCCTTTCTGGACGAGCTCATCCAAGAGCTTCTCCGTAAACAGGTTGCCGCGACCCAGCTGGCCGGCAGGATCGAGCTGGAGTTTGAGACGCGCCGACTCGACCATGGCCTCGTGGCCGTACATCGTCTCCAAGAAGCCCGCCTTGATCTTGCCGACGCCGTGCTCAGCAGAAACGGCACCGCCCATGGCCGTGACCTCGGAAGCCCACTGGGCAAAGAGTTCTCCACCACGACGGTAGTCTTGCGCATCGCGCGGCAGGATGTTCACATGCAGATGGTTGTTCCCGATGTGTCCCCAGGCAGCAGACTCAAGCCCGCTTTCGGCCAGCGTGCGGCGATAGAGGACCACGACATCGGCAAGGCGTGCATTGGGCACCGACATATCCGATCCCAGCTTGGTAATGGTGGGGTCGGTGCGGCGACGCTCGTCAACGAGCATGTTGACACTCTCGGGGACCGCGTGGCGGAAAAACCGCTGGCATTCGCGATCGACTTCGGTGCGCGCGACCCATGTCGCATCGTCGCGGCCGCCCGCAAGCTCCAAAACCCATCCCAGGTGGTACAGCTCCTCGGTCGCCTGCGCCTCGTCGTCGCAGTCAAGCTCCACGTAGACACAGACCTTTGCCTCGTCGTCGAGCGCCGGCAGCGAGGCAAACGCCGTCGACTGCTCGCGCTGGCGACGTAGAATATCCAGGGCGCCAGCATCGAAGTACTCGATGGCAGCCGCATGGGACAGGACAGGGCGCACGGAATCGGTAAAGGACACCGCCTTGTCCTCGCTATCGAAAAAGCAACTCACACCCCATACGACCGAAGGTGCCGCCTGCAGGGCGATCTCGAGCTCGGTGACAACGCCGCGCGTGCCGCACGCGCCGATAAAGAGGTCGATGGCGTCCATATCGTCCGCAACGAAATAGCCTGAGGCATTTTTTGTCTTGGGCATGGTATAGCCGGGAAGATCGAGTTCGAGCGTACGGCCCGCTGCCGTCACGAGCGACAGGTGGCGGTCCTGGGCAAAAGCCTCGCCGCGCTGAAGCTCAAGCAAATCGCCATCAGCCAGCGCGACGTGGAGTCCCGTGATATGCGGGCGCATGGGACCGTAAGCGTAGCTGCGGGCGCCGGAGGCGTTGCATGCCGCCATGCCGCCCAGACAGGCAGATGCCTCGGTGGGATCGGTGGGAAAGAACTGCTCGGGGGACTCTTGGAACTCCTCGTAGGCCTCAAGCGATGCCTGGTCCCAACCAGCGGTCGGCAGTACCTTCTTGCTCAGCTGCTTACGCAGCTCCGAGAGCACACCGCCCGGCTCCACGCGCAGCAGAAATTG
>DAWCEJ010000117.1:0-3362 GCA_052274955.1 Collinsella sp. | reverse complement strand
GTATACGGGTGGGGTCGAAATTTGTGACCGGCATGCGCATCTGCCGTCTACCGAGAAAATCAAATGCTTCTTGACTTTTGAAATCGAGGGTAAAATCGCAGGATTCATTTTTGGTTAAACGCATAACTAAATCGCATAACTAATGCCCTGACCTGCGCGTTTACCGAATTGAGCTGGTTTTATCAATGCCAGCACCATATATTGGTCTTGTCGAAAAGACAGCAAGTCCAAACGGCAGGGGATGCTCCGGAGGCCTCCGCAAACGGTGTCTTGCGCACGCAACTCTATGAAAAGAGGGAAGCAATGAAGATCGTAGGCGCTGCCGCCTGTACCGTGGGTATCGCCCACACGTATATGGCCCAGAAGGCGATTCAGGATGAATGCGCCGCCCGTGGCATCGAGTGCAAAGTCGAGGCTCAGGGTGGTCTGGGTATCGAGAACGAGCTGACGCAGGAAGACGTGGATTCCGCCGACCTGGTGCTCGAGTCCGTCGACGTGGGTGTCGAGAACGAGGATCGTTTTGAGCAGAAGATGGCCGAGGGCAAGTTCCTCAAGGTCGGTACTTCCGATGTGATCGCCGATCCGGTCAAGATTATCGACCAGGCCGTTGAGACCATTAAGGCGACGGGTGGCGCAGTTTACGCGCCCAAGGCCGAGGCCAAGGCAGAGAAGAAGGCCGTCTCCGCTGCCCCGCAGGCCCCGACACCGGCGTCCAAGCAGTCCATCTTTGCCGATCCTGGCAAGACGCTGCTCAATGCGTTCAATACCGGCGTTTCCTATTTTATCCCCATCGTCGTTATCGGTGGCGTGTTCCTTGCCTTCTCGCTGGCATCCGGTACCGCCGGCGCCAACGGCATGGAGGTTACGAACCCGCTGATGGTGAGCCTTAACACCATCGGCATGGCCGGCATCTCTATGATGATTCCGGTGCTTGCGGCATACATCTCCTACTCGATGGCCGGCAAGCCCGCGCTTGCCCCTGGCTTCGTCCTGGGCTACTTGGTTAACAACGCCGTCGTCACCCCGAGCGGCAACAGCGTTTCGACCGGCTTCTTGGGTGCCATGATCATGGCGGTTATCTGCGGCTACTTTGTCCGCTGGATGAAGACCTGGAAGGTCAACAACACCATTCAGACCATCATGCCGATCTTGATCATCCCGATTCTGACCTCTCTCGTCCTGGGTATGGCCTACATCTACATCCTGGCCACGCCGCTTGGCTTTGTGATGGATTGGCTCACCAGCGTGCTCGGTAGCTTGCAGGGCGGCTCCGCCGTTGTCCTGGGCCTGGTCATTGGTGTTATGACCGCCTTCGATATGGGTGGCCCTATCAACAAGACCGCTTCGACCTTTACCATGGCCATCATGGCCTCCGGTATCTACGGCCCCAACGGTATGTTCCGCGTCGCCGTCGCCATTCCCCCGATCGCCTGTGGTCTCGCCGCGCTCATCGCCAAGAACAAGTTCGATGACGCTGACCGTCAGATGGGCATCTCCGCGCTGTTCATGGGCTGCATCGGCATTACCGAGGGCGCTATCCCCTTCGCGGTCAAGGATCTTGGCCACACCCTGCCCGGCATCTGCATCGGCTCTGCCGTGGGCGCGGCGCTTGCCGCCTTCCAGGGCATCGATTGCTACGTTCCGCATGGTGGCTTTATCGTCGCCCTGGCCACCAACAACGTCGCGCTGTTCTGCCTGGACATCGTGATTGGCTCCTTGGTCGCCGCTGCAATCCTGATTGCCATGAAGCCCACGCTCGATAAGCAGGCCAAGTAAACCTTTAAGGACTCCGGTTGTGCGGAGGGATGGATTTGACTCCGCACAACCGCCCCTACACAACAAAATCCATCCGTACTGATAGGGCCCACATCTGGGTCCCAGGGAACTTTTGTCAAAAATCCTCTGGAGAAGGAGAACAAAATGTCCAACCTCACCATCCGCCAGGCCGTTCAGGGCATGCTCAAGCTACAGGATAGCGGCGATCACGCAACCATGGTCGGCATTGGCCCCATGAGCCCCAACCTGATTCAGGCCGTGTTCGAGCTTGCCAAGGACGAGGATTTCCCACCCATGTTTATCGCCAGCCGCAACCAGGTCGATATGGACGAGATGGGCGCCGGCTACGTCAACGGTTGGGACCAGACGCGCTTTGCCGCCGACATCAAGAAGGTTGCCGACGAGGTGGGTTACACCGGTCCGTACTACCTGTGCCGCGATCACGGCGGTCCGTGGCAGCGCGACGAGGAGCGTAACGCCCACCTGCCCGAGGACGAGGCCATGGAGCTCGCTCGCAAGTCATTCGTCGCCGACATGGAGGCGGGCTTTGACCTGCTGATGGTCGACCCCACCAAGGACCCCTATCAGATCGGCAAGGTTATTCCGCTCGACGTGGTGCTTCGCCGCACGATCGATCTTATCGACTACCTTGAGCAGTACCGTCGCGAGCATAACCTGCCCGAGGTTGCCTATGAGGTCGGTACCGAGGAGACCAATGGCGGCCTGACCTCTACCGACAAGTACGAGGAGTTCATTTCTCAGCTGCAGCCCGAGCTCGAGAAGCGCGGCTGCCCCATGCCCACCTTTATCGTCGGTCAGACCGGTACGCTCACCCGTTGGACCGAGCAGGTCGGTCATTACAACTTTAAGAATGCCCGCGAGCTCGCCGACATGGCCAAGCGCTACGGCGTGGGCCTGAAGGAGCACAACGCCGACTACCTGGACGACGCGACGCTGCTCGAGCACATCCCGGCTCACGTGACGGCCTCCAATGTCGCCCCTCAGTACGGCACCGAGGAGACCCGCGCTTACCTCAAGCTCTGCGCTACCGAGCAGATCCTGGTCGACAACGGCCTGTGCGACGATCCTTCCGACCTGTACCACACGTTGTTGGTCAAGGCTATCAAGACCGAGCGCTGGCGCAAGTGGATGACCGGCGATGACGTTAACCTGCAGGTTGATGACATCCTGGCAGACGACGAGCTCAGCCTGAAGATTCTGGATGTCTCCGGTCACTACGCCTTCAACGACCCCGAGGTCAAGGAGCAGGTCGAGAAGCTCTACCGCAACCTCGCTGCCCAGGACATCGACGGCAAGCGCTTTGTGATCGAGCACATCAAGCGCCCGATCAAGCAGTACGTCGTCGGTCTTAACCTCAAGGGCGTCACGAGCCGCATCGAGAAGGCTCTCGAGGACTAGGTAGTTTTTCCTACACGACGCCGGGCCCGGGGCATGTCCCAGCTGCGGGCCCGGCACATAGGACAAAGGGACATCCCCTTTGTCCTATTTTTGAGTTTTGGATTCCTTAGAAGGAGTTTGCACCATGAAGTTCTTTATCGATACCGCCAACCTTGACGAGATTGCCG
>DAWCEJ010000116.1:0-7540 GCA_052274955.1 Collinsella sp. | reverse complement strand
GCTATGGCTCGCTCGCCGGCGGGGGTGAGCGTGGATCCGCGGGCGCCGTCGCGCGCGATGAGCTTGCAGCCCAGCTGGCCTTCGGCCTCGTTTACGATGCGCCATGCCTTGGAATACGCCATGCCCATGCTTTTGGCGGCGCGGTTGAGCGAGTGCTCCCGGGCAATACCCTGCAGCAGCAAGACGCAGCCATGACCAAACACGCCCGGCAGGTCTTTGTCGCACGCTTGAATGACCAACTTTGCCGTCGTCCTGTACTTCATACGCTCCACGTCTCTCCGCTAAAGTGTTTGCTGGGCAAACGCAAAGCCTGCGTCAAACCCTCGTGTGCTCTTCTTAAATCATGCATTGTAGCAGTCAAAGTGCGTTAAGATACTTCCCCAGTATTGGGCGCCCAAGGTTGGGCTGGGTCCTACGAGGCCTGCAGCCGACCGGTCGCATGGAAAAAGGAGAAACATGGCTACGTTCTTTCCCGGTGAGTCCCACACGTTTTCGGAGTATCTGCTGGTCCCTGGCTATTCGTCCTCGCAGTGCATCCCCAACAACGTCTCTCTTAAGACGCCGCTAACCCGCTTCAAGCGCGGTGAGAAGCCGGCAATCACCCTGAACATCCCCATGGTTTCCGCCATTATGCAGTCCGTCTCGGGCGTCGACATGGGTGTCGCGCTCGCTACCGAGGGTGGCCTGTCCTTCATTTACGGTTCTCAGACCCCTGAGTCCGAGGCTGCTATGGTTAAGGCCGTTAAGGATCACAAGGCTGGTTTCGTTCAGTCCGATTCCACGCTGACCCCCGACATGACCATGGAGCAGGTCATCGAGCTCAAGGAGAAGACCGGCCACTCCACCATGCCGGTCACCGACGATGGCACTCCCAAGGGCAAGCTCCTGGGCATCGTCACCAGCCGTGACTATCGCCCCAGCCGCGATGACCACCAGAAGAAGGTCTCCGAGTTCATGACCCCGCGCGAGCAGCTCATCGTGGGCGACAAGAACATCAGCCTCAAGGTTGCCAACGACGTCATCTGGGACAACAAGCTCAACGCTCTGCCCATTGTCGACGACAACGATCACCTCATGGGCATCGTCTTCCGCAAGGACTACGACAGCCACAAGACCAACCCCAACGAGCTGCTCGATAACGACAAGCGCTACATGGTCGGCGCCGGTATCAATACCCGCGATTATGCCGAGCGCGTGCCGCTGCTCATCGAGGCTGGTGCCGATGTCCTGTGCATCGACTCCTCCGAGGGCTTCAGCGAATGGCAGAAGCGCACCATCGAGTGGATCCGCGCCAACTACGGCGAGGACGTCAAGGTCGGTGCCGGCAACGTCGTCGACGCTGAGGGCTTCCGCTTCCTGGCCGACTGCGGTGCCGACTTCATCAAGGTCGGCATCGGCGGCGGTTCCATCTGCATTACCCGTGAGACCAAGGGTATCGGTCGCGGCCAGGCCACCGCGCTGATTGACGTCTGCCGCGCTCGCGACGAGTACTACGAGGAGACCGGCGTCTACGTGCCCGTGTGCTCCGACGGCGGTATCGTCTACGACTACCACATGACGCTCGCCCTTGCCATGGGTGCCGACTTTATGATGCTGGGCCGTTACTTCGCCCGCTTTGACGAGAGCCCGACCGAGCGTGTCAATGTGAACGGCCAGTATATGAAGGAGTACTGGGGCGAGGGCTCTGCGCGTGCCCGCAACTGGCAGCGCTACGACCTGGGCGGCGCCGCGAAGCTCAGCTTCGTCGAGGGCGTTGACTCCTACGTTCCCTACGCCGGTTCCCTCAAGGACGGCGTGGGCGGCACGCTCTACAAGGTCAAGTCCACGATGTGCAACTGTGGTGCCCTCTCGATCCCCGAGCTTCAGGAAAAGGCACGCCTGACCCTGGTCAGCTCCACCTCCATCGTCGAAGGCGGCGCCCACGACGTTGTCGTGAAAGACTCTCAGCAGTCTGTGTCTTATCGATAGGATAAGAGCTGCACATAAAGGTTGAGTATCAACCACGTTATTTAGATAAAGCGAGATGCCTGCAAGTCGCAGGCATCTCGCTTGTTGTATTTGCTATCATCAGTCAAGTTAACCTTAGGGTCGGGCGGCTTAGCTTTGTTCGCTACAAGTTCCGCACGCAAAGAAGAGCACTTAATGTGCTCTTCGTCTTGCGCAGGACTGTCCGCAGTAGCGAATAAAGCTAAGCCGACCGACCCCATTAAAGATTAAAGGAGCTGATATGTGCGATTGCACAGATCATAAGGACGAGATCCCTGCTTACGACGCACAGGCCATTGAGTCCAAGTGGATGAAGGCCTGGGAGGACTCCAACCTCTTTGCCGTCGACACCGACGCCAGCAAGCCCAAGAAGTACGTGCTCGAGATGTTCCCGTATCCGTCGGGCGACCTGCACATGGGCCACGCGCGCAACTATACCATCGGCGATGCCATGGCCCGTCAGGCCCGCATGCGCGGCTACGATGTGCTGCACCCCATCGGCTTTGACGCCTTTGGCCTGCCTGCCGAGAACGCCGCCATCAAGCACAACACGCAGGCTGCCGCCTGGACGTATAAGAACATGGACCAGGCTCTCGCCACGATGAAGCGCATGGGCTTCTCCTACGATCTGGATCGCATGGTCAAGACCTGCAGCCCCGATTATTACCGTTGGGGTCAGTGGATCTTTGAGAAGTTGTGGGAAAAGGGCCTGGTTTACCGCAAGAAGAACCCGGTCAACTGGTGCCCAACCTGCAAGACCGTTCTGGCCAACGAACAGGTCACCGAGGGCAAGTGCTGGCGCTGCGGCACCGAGCCCGAGAAGCGCGACCTGGAGCAGTGGTACTTCAAGATTACCGAGTACTCTCAGGAGCTGCTCGATGACCTGGAGAAGCTCCCCGGCTGGCCCGAGCGCGTCAAGCAGATGCAGGCCAACTGGATCGGTCGTTCCGAGGGCGCCGAGGTCGACTTTACCCTGTGCGACCAGGATGGCGAGCCCATCGAGGGCGACGAGGGTAAGATCACCGTCTTCACCACGCGAGCCGACACGCTCTTCGGTGTCTCCTTCTTTGTCCTGGCTCCCGAGTACGCGCGTCTGCACGAGCTCGTCGAGGGTACGGAGTACGAGGAGGCCGTGACCAAGATCGTCGAGGACTCCAAGCATATCTCCGCCGTCGAACGTGCCCAGGGCACCCTCGAGAAGCACGGTGCCTTTACCGGCCGCTACGTGGTGAACCCGGTCAACGGCGAGAAGGTCCCCGTGTGGGTTGCCGACTACGTTGTTGCCGACTACGGCACCGGCGCCGTCATGGCCGTTCCCTGCGGCGACCAGCGCGACTTTGAGTTCGCACGCAAGTATGATTTGCCGATCGTGCCGATCATCCTGGACGATGACGACCGCGCAGCCGTCGAGGCCAGCGGCGAGACCATCGATACCTTCCATGCCGAGACCGTCGACTGGGATTGCGCCCATGCTGCCGAGGGCACGCTCGTCCAGTCCGGCAAGTACACCGGTATGCGCGGCGGCAAGCACTCCGAGGGCGAGGCTGCAATCGTTGCTGACCTCGAGGCCATGGGCTGCGGTCGTCGTAAGGTCGAGTTCCGTCTGCGCGACTGGCTCATTTCCCGCCAGCGCTATTGGGGCAACCCCATCCCGGCCATCCACTGCGAGCACTGCGGCATCGTGCCCGTGCCCGAGGACCAGCTGCCGGTAACGCTGCCCGAGAACCTGGACCTGGGCGCCGGCGAGACCCTCGCCGAGTGCAAGGAGTTCTACGAGACCACCTGCCCGGTCTGCGGCCGCCCGGCCAAGCGCGAGACCGATACCATGGACACCTTCACTTGCTCCAGCTGGTATTACCTGCGCTATACCGACCCGCACAACACCGAGCTGCCCTTCTCCCGCGAGGCTGCCGATCGTTGGATGCCCGTCGATAACTACATCGGCGGCATCGAGCACGCCATTCTGCACCTGCTCTACAGCCGCTTCTTTACCAAGGCACTGCGCGACCTGGGCCTGCTGAGTGTGGACGAGCCCTTCACCAACCTGCTGTGCCAGGGCATGGTCAAGGACGAGAACGGCGACACCATGTCCAAGTCCAAGGGCAACGTCGTGCCCCCGCGCTCGGTCATCGAGCCCTACGGCGCCGACACCATGCGTCTGGCGATCTTGTTTATCGCCCCGCCCGAGAAGGACTTCGACTGGGATCCCAAGGCCGTTGAGGGCGCCAACCGCTTCATCAAGCGCGCCTGGCGTATCGTGTGGCAGCTCGTCCAGTCCGGCGACGCCAACGTGGCCTTCGACAAGTCCGCGCTCGACGAGGTTGCGATGAAGCTCTATCGCGAGCGTCACCGGACCATCGCCAAGTGCACCGAGGACTTCGATCGCGGCCAGTTCAACACCGCCATCTCGGCCGTCATGGAACTCGTTAACGCGGCGAGCGCCTACCTCAACGCCACCGAGGGTACTGACCGCGACAAGGCGCTGTGCTACGGCTTGGCTAAGGATATCGTGAGCGTCCTTGCCCCCATCTGCCCGTTTTGGGCCGACGAGCTGTGGCACGAGGCGCTCGGCTGCGAGGGCAATGCCTACACCGCCGCCTGGCCCGAGTTCGACTTGGCCGAGTCCATCGAGGATACGGTGCAGATCGTCGTCCAGGTGCTTGGTAAGGTCCGCGGCCGCGTCGAGGTGGCCCGCAATGCCTCCAATGAGGATATGCAGGCTGCCGCCGAGGCCGCCGTCGCCAAGTGGCTCGAGGGCAAGACGGTCGTCAAGGCCATCTGCGTGCCCGGCAAGCTGGTCAACCTGGTGGTCAAGTAAGCGCTGCGCGCTTAGCTGACACATAAAAGACGAGGGGCGATCCGGTTGGGTCGTCCCTCGTCTTGTGTTTTATGCCCTGCTTTGTCATTGCGTCGCACCCTCTTCTATGGGATGTGTACTAGGTCCCTAAAGTAAACGTTGCCCGTTGCCTCTTCGAACATCCAAATGTTGAGGTAGACGTCGTTGAGGTCGTTGTTCACATCAAAGTCCGGATCGTCGAAGGTGCCCACAAAGGTGAGCATGGCGCGCGTTTCCTCTCCAGCGGCGACCGGTTGGCGCATGCGCACATCGCGGACCTTGCCGTTGACGTAGGCATAGGAGTCCACATCGCCAAACATCATGTCGACACCGGTGTTGTTGGACACCGTAAAGACGAGCGCGGCGTCCCCGTAGCCGTCGGTGTCCTTGCCCACGCAGGCAACATGGACGTTCTCGTCTGCCTCAAGGTCGATGGGGAACTGTTCTTGGGAATCGGGACCCAGGCCCTGGGGATCGACGATGTCTTCGTTTATTTTGTCGAAGCTCTCCGATAGCGTCGTTTTCTCGATGGCTTTGGTGCTGCCAGGGTTCGGTTCGCATGTTCCGGTTTTGCTGTTCGTCTTGCCGCAGCCCACGAGGGCCAACGAGCACGTTGCGATGGCGAGCGCAGTCATGCAGAGGGTGCCTAGGCGTTTCATGGGTGCCTCCTTGCCGTAGAGGATTTGGAAAGGTTCGTCGTTGCGCGACTTACTGGCCGGCTTGTTGCGGAATGTCCCTTAGCGTAAGTCTGATCGTTAAGGGCTCGGGGAGGAATGCCCTTGGGGTCCGAACAGACCTGTGGATTGGGACGCATGGCCCGTTTTGGGACTGTTGAGGGCGCGCCGCATGGGGCTCCTCGGTCAATTGTCCTATTCTTGTGGAGAACCTGTGCGCACGCTGACCTGCAGATTCGTACTGTGCTTGCGCGTTTCCGCAGCTATTGGTATAGTTTGCTTGCAAATGAAGTTGTAATTGAAAGAAGTGGGGTTTCGGCCCCGCTTCTTTTTTGTATGGATGGAGGTGCCGCAATGGTCAAGACCAAGACCGAGCAGGCGATCATCGACGCGCTCGAGGCCGTCGCTCCCCAGCACGATGTCGACATCGTCGACGTCGAGCTCGTGGGCGCCACCAAGGCCCCCTGCGTGCGCGTGCGTATCGAGGGTGCCGAGGGTCAGAGCCTGTCGCTCAACGACGTCACGGCCAACACCAAGTGGGTCGGCGATGTGATTGAGGAGCTCGACCCCATCTCTTCGAGCTATACGCTTGAGGTGTCGAGCCCGGGCATGGCGCGCCCGCTGCGCCGCCCGAGTGACTTTGCCCGCTTTGTTGGCGAGAACTGTGAGCTCACCTCCACCGCTACCGAGGGCCGTCGCAAGTACGCCGGCAAGATTGCCGCCGCCACCGAGACGAACGTGACCCTCGAGTTCGAGGACGGCGAGTCCGTTACCCTCGATTTCTCTGATGTTAAAAAGTGCAAGTTGAAGCCCACCTATGACTTCAAGCCCGCGAAGGAAGGAAAGTAAGATGGCAGCATCCGACATGATGTCCGCCCTGATGGAGCTTTGCCAGGAGAAGCACATCGACCAGCTCTACCTGATCGACCGCCTGGAGCAGTCGCTCGCCAAGAGCTATGCCGAGATCCTGCATCTTGAGTGGGGCGCCAAGGTGACCATCGACCGTACCACCGGCAAGATCTACGTCTACCGCCTGGAGCCGATCGACGATTCCATGGACGAGGAGGGCAACTTCACCGAGTTCGAGGAGATCGACGTCACCCCCAAGAACACGAGCCGCATCGCCGCCCAGCACGCCAAGGCCGAGATCAACGCCATCGTGCGTAACTCCGCCCGCGAGCAGATCTACGAGGAGTTCTCCGGCCGCATCGGTGACCTCATCAGCGGTACCGTGCTGCAGTCCACGCCCGACTTCACGATCGTCAAGATCCGCGAAGGCGTCGAGGCCGAGCTGCCGCACTTCGATCAGCGCCGTTACGAGAACGAGCGCAACGAGCGTCCGATGGGCGAGCGCTACCTGCACAACCAGCACATCAAGGCCGTGATCATCGACGTACGCGACCCCAACTCCAACCTGCAGCCGGTTCGTGGCGAGCACAGCCGTCCGCCGATTGTCATCTCCCGTACCCACCCCGAGCTCATGCGTCGTCTGTTTGAGCAGGAGGTGCCCGAGATCTATGAGGGTACCGTCCAGATCAAGTCGATCGCCCGCGAGCCCGGCCAGCGTTCCAAGGTCGCCGTCCACTCGCTTGACGACCGTCTGGATCCCGTGGGTGCCTGCGTCGGCCCCAAGGGCAGCCGTGTTCGCGCTGTCGTGGGCGAGCTCCGTGGCGAGCGCGTCGACGTCATCCTGTGGGATGCCGATCCTGCCGTCTACGTCGCCAACGCCCTGTCGCCCGCTAAGGTCACCCGCGTCCTCATCGACGAGGAGAAGGCCTACGCCGGCGTCATCGTCCCCGACGACCAGCTGTCCCTCGCTATCGGCAAGGAGGGCCAGAACGCCCGCCTCGCCGCGCGCCTGACCGGCTGGCACATCGACATCAAGTCCGAGACGCTTGCCGCCGACATCCTCAAGAACGTTCCCGTTCACGAGGAGCCCGCCGCCGACCTGATCGGTGACGAGGAGGACGAGGACGTCCGCCGCTGCGAGTACGTGTCCGAGGACGGCATCCGGTGCGGGGAGCCGGGGGGTGGGGGGGGGGGG
>DAWCEJ010000115.1:0-3792 GCA_052274955.1 Collinsella sp. | reverse complement strand
TACAGCCTGTGTACAACAGATATACTTACATTCTGTGCGTAAAGCCCATGGCCCGCAGGCCGTGATTCTATTGAACTGGACCGTATTATGAGATTGATTCACAACAGCCGTCTGCCGCAGTTTCGTACTCCGTTTGGCGCTGTGACCACTGGAACTTCCGTTTCGCTATCGGTGATTTTGGAGGATGCCGACCCCAACCAGGCAACGCTCACCCTGCGCACCTGGGTCGATGAAATCGGTGAGTCTCTGTATCCCATGACGCACGAGGGCGACGGCATATTTACCGTAGAGCTTGAGTGCACTGAGCCCTGTCTTATCTGGTACAGCTTTATCTGCAACATCGAGGGCCAGCCCGAGGTACGCCTGGGTGCACCGCAGGGTCGCACCGGTGGCGAGGGTGTGACCTACAACTACGCCGAGGTTCCGTCCTTCCAGATTACCGTCTACAAGCACCGCGAGAACCGTCCCACTTGGTACGAGCGCGGTATGGTCTACCAGATCTTCCCCGACCGCTATGCACGCGACGAAAACTGGCGCGAACGCACGCTTGCCGAAGTTGAAAAACCGCGCAAAGGAATCCAGCGCCGCATGGTCGAGGACTGGAACGAACCGCCCGAGTACGAGCGCGCCGAAGACGGCTCCATCAAGACCTGGGATTTTTACGGCGGCTCGCTCAAGGGTATCCAAAATGACCTGCCCCGGATTGCCGAGCTAGGCTTTACGGCCATCTACCTCAACCCGATCTTTGAAGCCGCGAGCAACCACCGCTACGACACCGCCGATTACACCAAGATCGATCCGATTCTGGGCACCGAGCAGGACTTTACTGAGCTGTGCGAGGCAGCCGAGAAGCTGGGCATTTCCATCATTCTGGACGGTGTGTTCAACCACACGGGCGATGATTCGATCTACTTCAACCGCTACGGCAACTACCCCGGCGTGGGCGCGTGGCAGAGCGAGGATTCGCCGTGGCGCGATGCGTTTTATTTCCACGAGGACGGCTCGTACGACTGTTGGTGGGGCGTGGGCAATATGCCCGCCATCAATGAGAGCTCCGAGCTGGTACGCGAGCGGCTCCTGGGCAAGGACGGCGTCATTCGTAAATGGCTGCGCGCCGGCGCTCACGGCTGGCGCCTGGATGTGGCCGACGAGCTTTCCGATGACTTCCTGACCGAGATCAAAAAGGCCGTGCTCGCCGAGAAGCCCGACGCGCTGCTGCTCGGCGAGGTTTGGGAAGATGCCTCCAACAAGATCAGTTATGGTCACCTGCGCCGCTACCTGCAGGGCTCCGAGCTCGACTCCGCCATGGACTACCCCTTCCGCGACATGGTCATCGGCTTTTTGATGGGTTACAAGAACGCCTACCAGGCAGCCGAGGACATCGAGACGCTGCGCGAGAACTACCCGCGCGAGGCACTGTCCTGCGCGCTTAATCTGCTTTCGAGTCACGACCGTCCGCGCATTATCTCGGTGCTCGGCGGCGGCCCTGACGAGTCACAGCTGCCTGAATGCGAGCGCAGCAAATGGCGTCTGGACGAGAATGCGATGGGCCTGGCCAAGAGCCGTTTTTGGCTCGCGACGCTCATGCAGATGACGTTCCCGGGCGTTCCCTCAATCTATTTCGGTGACGAGTACGGTTTGGAGGGACTCACCGATCCGGGCAATCGCCGCACCATGCCGACCAAGGACCAGCTCCACGACTTCGATACGCTGGCCATCGTTAAGAACGCGTCTGCTGTACGCCGCGCGCTGCCCTTTATGGTCGATGGCGAGATCAAGGCCTTCGCGCTCAACGACGAGGTACTCGCCTACACCCGCACTGGCAAAAACGGCGAGGCCGCGACGGTTATCATCAACCGCAGCCTGCGCAATTCACACCGCGTGACGATTCCGGCGCTCGGCGAATGCGCGAGCGATGTGATTAGCGGTCACGAGTGCGAGATCCACAACGGCACGGTCACGCTCGACCTGTACCCGCTGGGGTCGTCGATCATCTATCACCACGCCGAGCAGCGCCTGCAGGAGCCGCTCGATCACGGCGCAGGTGTTGTGTGCCATATCACATCGGTGCCGACCGATGACGGCAAGCCGGGCACAATCGGTGCGCCCACGCGTCGCTTTATCGACCACCTGGCCGCCATGGGCATGCGCTACTGGCAGGTCCTGCCCGTCAATCCCACGGACTTCTTCCGCTCCCCTTACGCTGGTCCTTCGGCCTTTGCAGGCAATATCGACCTGCTACCCGAGAGTCACGAGGAGCTGGCTGCCGACTTCGTCACCTGGAAGGCCCGCGGCGGCGAGGATGCCGACCCGCTGTACACGGCGTTTAAACATCGCAACGCCGACTGGCTCGAGAAGTACTGCGTCTACATGGCGGTAAAGAAGCACTTTGAGGGACTGTCGCGCCACGATTGGCCGGCGGATGTCTCGCGCTACAACGAGCATCTGATCGACGACAAGCGCTTCCACGACGAGGCCGAGCTGCAGGCGTACATGCAGTATCGCTTTGACCTTGCCTGGTGCGAGCTCATGAACTATGCGCACAAGAAGGGCATCGAGGTCATCGGCGATATCCCTATGTACGTGTCGGACGATTCGGCAGACGTGTGGAGCGAACCCGAGAACTTCTGGCTGTCCGATACCGGCAAGGCGATTGAGATTTCCGGTGCGCCGCCCGACAACTTTGCACCCGAGGGCCAGGCGTGGGGCAACCCGACGTTCCGCTGGGACCACATGAAGCAGAACGGCTATAGATGGTGGATGGATCGCCTGCGCCGCGCGTTCGCGCTCTACGACCGCGTGCGCCTGGACCACTTCCTGGGCTTCCACAGCTACTTTAGCATTCCCGCAGGCAAGGCCTGTGCCGACGGTCGCTGGCTTGCGGGACCGGGCAAAGACCTGTTCCAGACCGCCTACGACGAACTGGGTCCGCTCAACTTTATTGCCGAGGATCTGGGCTATCTGACGCCTGGTGTACGTGCGATGGCTTCGACCTGCGGCTTCCCTGGCATGGACGTACTGGAGTTTAGCGACTACGACGTTCGTTGCGGTGTGCATCCCACACCGGGCAAGATCCTGTACACCTCGACGCACGATACGTCGACGCTGGCCGGTTGGTGCACCCGTACCTTTGCGGGCGGCGATGAACCGAGCGGTGTTGAGGTGGCGGCCAAGCTGATGAGCGACGCGCTGGCAAGCGACGCTCCCCTAGTGATGATGCCGCTACAGGATATCCTGGGGCTTGGCGACGACGCGCGCATGAACGTTCCGGGCGTTGCCACGGGCAACTGGACCTGGCAGGCTGACGAGGCGGACATTGCAGCCGCCGAGGGCAAAACTGCGCAGCTCCTGCGCAACACCCATAGATTCTGGGGCGAGGCGTGATAAAACGCCCAATATAGGGTACAGTTACAGACGTTTGAATTTTTGCGGGCAGAGTAATCTGCCCGCTTTGTGCTGAAAAGGAAGTATTATGGCACGCTATGATTACAAGTGCTCGAGCTGCGGCAACGTGTTTGAGGTTGAGCATCCCATGTCCGAGACTCCCGAGGTCGTGTGCCCCAGCTGCGGTGCCCCGGCGGCCAAGACGTTCTCGGCCAGCGGCATTAAATTTGAGGGCAGCGGTTTCTACAACACCGACCAGCGAAGCGGCGGCTCCAGCACCAACGCCACCAGCGGCTGCTGCGCCAACTGCCCGCATAACCACTAGAAACAACGCGGCCCCGCGATCAACATCGATCGCGGGGCCGTTTCTTTGCGCTAAGGGTAGCTAATTTGGGACGGGGCTTTTTT
>DAWCEJ010000114.1:0-2082 GCA_052274955.1 Collinsella sp. | reverse complement strand
CTGATCAATGAGTCGATCTCTTCGCTCGAGCGTCGCTTGGACTCCGAGGGCTTTATTCGCGTTCATCGCAGCTACCTGGTCAATTTGGAAGACGTGCACAATGTTGAGATTGGCTCCACGGGGTTGATGGAGCTCAGGCTCGACCGCGTGAACTCGACGGTACCGGTGTCCCGTCGTCGTGCCGCCGAGGTCAAGTCGCACCTGGGGCTTGCGTAAGAGGCTTGCGTGTCGTCGTTTACCATCGCAGGTTTGGCATGGGCGCGCGGTGGGCATAATGGGTGGCATCGAATGAAATCGAAAGGATCATTATGCCCGCGCTTATCACCCATCATCTGTTTGGCGAGGAAAGCATCGACCGTCTTCCGCAGGGCGTCATCACGTCCGATGAAGAGCGCATTGCCTTTATCTTGGGTAACCAAGGCCCCGACCCGTTTTTCTTTCACATTCTGACACCGCGTGTTTCCGACTGCACGCTGCTGGCGCAGGTCATGCATCGGTCGCGTATGTCGCGCCAGTTCGCGTGCCTGCGCGACGGCGTGTCGCATCTGCTGCCGCGCGACGCCAGCTTGGGTCGCGCCTTTGCGCTGGGCCTGCTGTCTCATTATGTGCTCGACCGCAACGCCCACCCCTTTGTCTATGAGCAGCAGTTTGGCATCGTGGAGTCCGATTCAGAGCTTGAGGATTCGAGCAGTCAGGTCCATGCCGTACTCGAAAGCGACCTGGATGTGCTGATGCTGCAGCTCAAGCGCGATGGCGCAACGGTCGATGATTATCCGCCGGCAGGCGAGATCGTCACCACCGACCGCATCAATCGCGTTGCCGGCGTACTGATGAGCTATGCCGCCGGACGCGTGTACGGCATCGATATCCCGGTGGGGGAGTACGGCGCCGCCGTCTCGGACATGCAGCTGCTCTACCGCACGATTGAGCCGGCGGGCTCGGCCAAGACGCGTGCAATTGCCCTGGTCGAAGGCATAGTGCACGACTACTCGCTGCTCGATGGCCTTGCCCATCGCGTGACGACCGAGTTGCCCGAGCGTACTGGCAACTTGGGCCATCTGACCTGGAAGAATCCCTTTACCGATGAGGTTTCGAATGAGAGCTTCCCCGAGGTCTTCGATCGCGCACTGGTCGATTACGAGTGCACGGTTGCACGCTTTATCGAAACCGGTGACATGGAGGCCGTGACCGGCCATATCAACTACAGCGGCCGCGTGCTCGGCACTGACGAGGAGTTCGACCGCGAGGAGTAGAGCCTCCGGCTTGCATGCCCGTGCATGCCCCTTTGCCGAATCCTTACCGGCGTTTCTGGACAATTGGGGTACGATGAACTAACTGCATATCGGGCGAATACGAAGGGGCCCTGTCCATGAAATACACCAAGCTCGAGCGTAACTGGGTTATGTACGATGTGGGCAACTCGGCCCTCGTGCTGCTCAACACCTCGGTGGTGCCCATCTACTTTAACGCCATCAACACCGGCGCTTCTTCGGCCGACCTGGTCGTCGCCTGGGGTAACGCGCAGACGATCGCCTCGCTGGTCATTGCCATGCTCATGCCCATTTTGGGCGCACTTGCCGACTACGCGGGCAATAAGATCAAGTTCTTCATGGGCTTTTTCCTGACCGGCCTGGTGCTTTGCCTGGCACAGGCCATCCCCATGTCGGCCATGGCATTTTTGACCGTCTATGTGCTGTGTACCATCGGCCTTAACTCGTCCATGACGTTCTACGACGCCATGCTGCCCGATATCACCACCGACGAGCGCATGGATGCCGTGTCCAGCTCGGGCTATGCCTGGGGCTATATCGGCTCCACCGTGCCGTTCATCATTTGCCTGGCACTCATCATGGGCGGTCCGGCCTTGGGCATTCCCACCATGCTCGCCACGCGCCTGTCGTTTATCATCACCGGTGCCTGGTGGCTCATCTTTACCCTGCCGCTCATTCGCACCTATAAGCAAAAGTACGGTCGCGAGCGCGGTCCCGAGGACACTATCGGTCACATCGTGGGCGGCGTGTTTTCCGAGGTGGGACACACCATGCGTGAGATTGCCCACAACAAGACCGTGCTGGTCTATAT
>DAWCEJ010000113.1:0-21628 GCA_052274955.1 Collinsella sp. | reverse complement strand
GGTACTGGGACCCCATATGCTCGGCGTCATCCATGTAGATGCTGAGGTCTCGCTTGTGTCCGAGCTGGGCCTGGCCTTTTTGTTCCTGCTTGCCGGCTTTGAGATCGACCCCAAGAGCATCACGGGCGTCGAGGGGCGCTACGGCTTGGCGACGTGGGTCGTCACGTTTGGTATCGCCTGGCTTGCCGTGCGCTTTACCCCGTGGTTCTCAGTCAGTCATTTCGACGGTATCGCCGTGACGCTTGCCCTCACTTCGACGGCGCTCGGTACGCTTGTGCCCATCATGCGTGAGCGCTCGCTCACCGGCACGCGCGTGGGCGACTCGATTCTCGCGTATGGCACTTGGGGCGAGCTCGGTCCCGTGCTCGCCATGTCGGTGCTGTTGTCTGCCCGCACTGGCATCCAAACGCTCGTTATCCTTGGCTTGTTTGCGGTGGTTTGCGTGTTGCTGGCCGTGGTCCCGAGCCGCTCCAAGCGCGTCGGCAGCCGCTTCTTTGCATTTGTTGAGGAGCGCGCCGATACCACGTCGCAGACCTTCGTGCGCCTGACGGTGCTCATCCTGGTCACGCTCGTGGCGTTCTCGGCCGTCTTTGATCTCGACATCGTGTTGGGTTCTTTTGCCGCCGGCTTTGTCTTGCGCTACATCATCCCCGAGGGCAACCATACGCTCGAGACCAAGCTTGACGGCCTGGCCTACGGCTTTTTGATTCCGGTGTTCTTTACCGTGTCGGGCGCAAAGATCGACCTGACGGCCGTGGCGTCGCGCCCGGGCTTGCTCGCGGGCTTTATCGTGGCGTTGTTGATCATTCGCGCTGTGCCGATCCTTGTCTCTATGAGCATTTGTCCCGCGACGCGCGACGTTTCGGCGTATGGCCGCATTACCGTGGCGCTCTACTGCACCACGGCGCTGCCGATCATCGTTGCCGTGACGAGCGTTGCCGTCAACGCGGGCGCGCTGTCGCAAGACATCGCGTCGGTCATGGTCGCCGCCGGTGCCATCACGGTGTTCTTGATGCCATTGCTCGCGCAGCTCTTCTACCGCGTGGTGGATGCCGCACCGGTCGCCGCCGTAGCAGAGGTTGCCGAGCATCCATCCGATGCGCTCGACATCTTGCGCGCCCACCACGACCTAGCGAGCTTGCTCGCGCGCGAGCATGAGCTACTGACTTCGCATGGCCATGGTCGCGTATTCGAGGGCCTGCCTACGCTCGATACGATTGCCGAGCGTCTTTCCGCCGAGGCGGCGAGCGGCCACATCGATGCCCGCATCGTGGACGCGGCGCACCTGCTTGCCGATAAGACCTATGGAGACGAGGTCGACCCGTCCGAGCTGACTCCGCGTGAGCGCCGCCGCCTGGAGCGCGCCAAGCTCGCCGTGCGCGAATACCGCCGCCGCATGCTGGAGCTCTATGCAAGAGAAGAAGCCGAGGACGACGACGGTAAGTAGTCGATACTCTCTCGGGGAAACCGCGTCCCGCTTTGAAGGCTCGGAACGGGATGTGGTTTCCGAAACGGGGGCCGTTGGGAAGCTGTGTCCCGGAATGGGCGCTCAGAGTGGGATGCAGTTTCCGCAAGGAGGTCCTGGGGGAAACCGTGCCCCGTTCTGATCCGAAATACTGGGACATAGTTTCCCTTTCATAACAGGAGAAGGCGCGCTGTCTGCAGTTGATTCAGACGGCGCGCCTTTTTGGTTGAGCTATGTTGAAACTTGAAGCCAAAGCTTGTGGCTCCTTAGGAGCGGGCGGCTCCGTCGACGGGGAGCACGGCGCCCGTGACGTAGGAGGACATGTCGCTCGCCAGGAAAACAAAGGCGTTGGCGACATCCTCGGGCTCGCCCATGCGACCCAGCGGAATGGTGGCGATGATGGGCTTGATGACCTCTTCGGGCAGGTTGGCGACCATATCGGTCTTGGTCACGCCGGGTGCGACGGCATTGACGCGAATGCCCATGGGGGCGAGCTCGCGCGAGAGCGACTGGACCATACCGTTGACGGCAAACTTGGACGTGGGGTAGCCGACACCGGAGGGCTGACCGTACTTGGCGACCATCGAGCTCGTGGTGGTGATGGTGCCGCCATGGCCGGCCTTGGTCATGATCTTGGCGGCAGCCTGGTGGCCATTAAAGACGGCGACGACGTTGAGGTCCATAACTTTGGCGAACTCCTCGGCCGTGTAGTCCAAAAGGGGCGAGCGCTGGGAGATGCCGGCATTGTTGACGACTGTATCCAAGCCGCCCATATCGGCTGCGGCCTGGGTAAAGGCCTCGGTCACGGCTTCGAGCGAGGTGAGGTCGCAGGAGCGGCCCCAGACCTTGGCGTCGGGATAGGCGGCTGCCAGCTTCTCAACGGCCGTGTCGGCAGTCTCCTGGCGCGAGCCAAAGACGGTGACGGCAGCGCCTTCCTCGATAAAACGGCAGGCGATGGCATAGCCGATACCGCGTGTGCCTCCGGTGATGATTGCTTTCTTGCCCTCGAGCAACATGGTGCTTCCTCTCATCGCGGGCGGACATTCGCAGCACAGCGTAGCGGTAGTCGGAATCGGCCGCGTTTGCATATCGGTGAACGTAGCCCGCGTTACCGATGAGCGGCTCGCGCAAATATGCTTTGCCGTTGTGCTTAGGGCAGGTGACAAAAGGGCTCCCGTCCCACATCGGACGGGAGCCCTCAAGGCGCGTATTGCTAGGCGAGCGTTGGGCTAGTTCGCCATGACGCCTTCGGTCCAGGCCTCGACGTCCTCGATACGCAGGACGTTGGCGACCTCGGCCACGCAGTCGACGCTGGCAAGCTCGGCGGCGGCAGCCTGGACGTCCTTCTCGAGCGCGCGGTGCGTCAGGAAGATGACCGAGCAGGCATCGCTGACGCCCGATTTGCCGTCCTCGACCTGGTTGATGAGCGAGATCGAGATGTTGTGCTTGGCAAAGATGTCGACCGTCTCGGACAGGGCGCCCACGCGGTCGGCGACTTTCAGGCGCACATAGTACTTGGTCTGGAGCTCGTCCATGGGCTTAAAGGTGAGGTTGTGGCCATAGGGCTCAATCTCGGGCAGCGGAGCCACGCCGCGGCTGATCTGCTCGGAGAGCGACAGGATATCGCCCACGACGGCGCTCGCGGTGGGGAAGGAGCCTGCGCCCGCGCCGTAGAACATGGTCGCGCCCACGGCGTCGCCTACCACGTAGACGGCGTTCATGGCGCCGTTGACCTTGGCGAGCATATGGTCTGCGGGGATCAGCGTGGGATGCACGCGAACGTCGACGCCAGCGTCGGTGTTGCGGGCGATGCCGAGCAGTTTGATGGTGTAGCCGAGCTCGCGGGCCTGGGCGATGTCCTCGGCGCCGATGGTGCGGATACCCTGCTGGTACACATCATCGGTGGTAACGCGGGTGCCAAAGCCGATGGAGGCGAGGATGGCCGTCTTGCTGGCGGCATCGAAGCCGTCGACGTCGGCGGACGGGTCGGCCTCGGCATAGCCCTTAGCCTGTGCGTCGGCGAGCACGTCAGCGTAATCGGCGCCCTCGGCGTCCATGCGCGACAGGATGTAGTTGGGGGTGCCGTTGAGGATGCCGGCGATGGTCAGGATCTTGTTACCCACCAGGTCGTGCTCGAGTGTGCTGACAATGGGGATGCCGCCACCGCAGCTGGCCTCGCACTTAATCTGCACGCCGCACGCACGCGCCTTCTCGGCAAGCGTCTCGACATGGCGGCCCAGCAGGGCCTTGTTGGCGGAGACGACATGCTTGCCGTTCTCGAAGGCAGTGGTGAAGATCTCGGTTGCGGGATGCTCGCCACCAATCAGCTCGACGACGATGTCGACGGCGGGGTCGGTGACGACATCGTGCCAGTCGCTCGTAAAGGCCTCGCGCTCAATGCCTGCCGCCTCGGCCTGCTCCCAAGCAAGCGCGCAGGCGCGGGTCAGCTTAAGGTCGATGCCGTAGGCTGCCAGGTACTCATCGTGGTGGCTCTTGATCAGACGGGCCACGCCGCCGCCGACGGTTCCCAGACCGATCAGACCGACGTTCACGGTGCGCAGGGGTTCGCTCATAGATAACTCCTTCGTGCATCTTATGGATGGATAAACCGCTTAAAGGTTGAGTGCATTCTAGCGTGAACCGGGGGCGCGTGCTCGCCAGGCAACAGGAGCCGCACAAAACGGCACCCCCGAAACGCTGCGGAAACATTGGAAACACGCTCGCTACAAACGGACTTCCGTAACAAACTGTCAACGTTTGCGCCATAAGGTTTGCCCTGTACCGCAAGACGGCCGCACCGCGGCCAGCGAAAAAGGGGGACACCATGTTCAACATCAACAGCACGCTCAGCCGTAGGAACTTTCTCGCCGGCGCTGCGGCGCTCGGCAGCACCGCCGCACTCGCTGGTTGCTCGTCGGGTGGCTCGGACGGCGGCACCGCCGATGACGGCAAGACCTTCAAGATCGGTGTCATCGGCCCTCTGACCGGCGCCGCGGCAACCTATGGCGTTTCGGCCGAGAAGGGTGCCAAGCTTGCCGCCAAGGATTTCTCGACCAAGGACCTCAAACTCTCGCTTAAGTCCGAGGATGACGTCGCCGACGGCGAGAAGGCTATCAACGCCTTCAATACCCTGTGCGACTGGGGCATGCAGGCGCTCGTCGGCCCCGTCACGACTGGTGCCGCCGTCGCTGTCTCGGGCGAGATCGCCGACGATATGCTCATGGTCACGCCCTCTGCTTCGTCCCTCGACGTCACCAAGGACAAGACCACGGTTTTCCAGGTTTGCTTTACCGACCCCACCATGGGCGCGAGTGCTGCCAAGTTTTTGGCCGAGAAGTATGCAGACGCCAAGATTGCCCTGTTCTACAACTCCGGCGATACGTACAGCTCGGGTGTTGCCGATGCCTTTGCCGAGCAGGCCAAGGCATCCAAGCTCGACATCGTCGATACCGAGACCTTTAAGGACGACTCCTCCACGAGCTTTACCAACCAGCTCACCAAGGCCAAGGAGGCCGGCGCCACGCTCATCTTTGCGCCGATCTACTACACGCCGGCGTCCGTTTTGCTCAAGAATGCCAAGGACATGGGATACGACATGACCCTCATGGGTACCGACGGCATGGACGGCCTGCTCTCCGTTGAGGGCTTCGACACCTCCCTTGCCGAGGGTGTGCTGCTCATGACCCCGTTCTCTGCCGACGATGAGAAGAACGCCGACTTCGTCAAGGCATATAAGGACGCCTACGACGAGACGCCCAACCAGTTTGCCGCCGATGCCTATGACTGCGTCCATGCGATTGTCGAGGCTATCGATAAGGCAGACATCGATATTACGGCCGACGGCGCCGACATTGCCGGCGACCTCGCCAAGGCCATGCGTAAAATCAAGATCGAGGGCCTGACGGGCGAGCTCACGTGGAACGACGAGGGCCAAGTCGAAAAGCCTGCTACGGCCTATGTGATTCAGGACGGCAAGTACATCGCTGCCTAAGTGCGCATAAAACGCGACCGGTGAGGCTGTATTATTCAGGGCAGGGACGCTTGTAACAGAATGGAAACATTACTTTTACATAATAAAGTGGCATTACTGCATAAAATAATAGAAATACGCAGAAACATGGATAAATGAACAAATCCAAAGAAAAGTTGAAATAATCGTCACTTTTCCTAACTAAAGCGTCTACTATTTTGCGAACGCCGAACACGGCGAAGGATGGCCTGTCGGGTAACCAAAACCCGACGAGATTTGAGAGGAGAGCCGCATGTCGAGCCTCACCGGTAAGTCATTGAACCCTGTTATGAATCGCAGGAGCGTTATCGCGAGCGCAGCAGGTCTGGGGGCGATGTCCATTCTAGCTGGCTGCTCCTCCAACGGCGGCGACAGCGGTTCCGCTTCGAGCGACGCTTCGTTTAAGATCGGCACTATCGGCCCGCTGACCGGCGCCAACGCGTCCTACGGCAAGTCCGTTACCCAGGGTGTCGAGCTTGGCTGCAAGGATTTCTCGACCAAGGAGCTGCCGCTTGCCAGCAAGGCCGAGGATGACCAGGCCGATGGCGAGAAGGCCGTCAACGCCTTCAACACCCTGCTCGACTGGGGCATGCAGGCCCTCGTCGGTCCGACCACCACGGGTGCGTCGGTTGCCGTTGCCGCCGAGTGCGGTAACGACCCCAAGACATTCATGATCACCCCGTCCGCGTCCTCCGAGGACGTCACCGACGGCAAGGATTGCGTCTTCCAGGTTTGCTTCACCGACCCTAACCAGGGTGTCAACGCTGCCAAGTTCCTGGCGCAGAAGTATGCGGACGAGAAGTTCGTGCTGTTCTATAACTCCGGCGACGCCTATTCTTCGGGCATCGCGGATTCCTTTAAGGCCCAGGCCGCTGAGTCCAAGCTCGAGGTTGTTGACGAGGAGACCTTTAAGGACGACTCCGCCACGAGCTTTACCAACCAGCTGACCAAGGCCAAGCAGGCCGGCGCTACCATGATCTTTGCGCCGATCTACTACACGCCGGCGTCCGTCCTGCTCAAGAACGCCAAGGACATGGGCTACGACGTCAAGATGATGGGCTGCGACGGCATGGACGGCATCCTGGGCGTTGAGGGCTTCGACACCTCTCTTGCCGAGGGTCTGCTGCTCATGACCCCGTTCTCCGCCGACGACGAGAAGAACGCCGACTTCGTCAACGCTTACAAGGATAAGTACGGCGATACCCCCGACCAGTTTGCCGCTGACGCCTACGACGGCGTGCACGCGGTGGCCGAGGCCCTCAAGGAGGCCGGTCTTGGTGTCGACGCCGACCCGACCGAGGTCGCCGAGAAGCTGCCCAAGGCTATGCTCAAGATTACCGTTGACGGTCTGACCGGCAAGCTCACCTGGAACGATAAGGGCCAGGTCCAGAAGGAGCCCACGGCGTACGTCATCACCGACGGCAAGTACGTACAGGCCTAATAGGCCGCCTTACATAGAGCGGTTTTGATCCCAAGCAGGGGAGGTTTTGGCCTTCCCTGCTTGCTTGGTATCTAGGGACGATGTAACGTCCCTGTTTCATACATCAACTGGAAACCTATTCGAAAGGGGGATGTGGAACATGACGGTCTTTATCCAATACCTGGTCAACGGCCTGTCCATGGGCAGCGTCTACGCCATCATCGCGTTGGGCTACACCATGGTCTACGGTATCGCCAAGATGCTGAACTTCGCTCACGGCGACGTTATCATGGTCGGTGCCTATGTCTCGTTCTGTGCCACGTCGTATCTCGGCCTCCCGGGCTGGGCATCTGTAATTCTCTCTTGTGTGGTCTGCACCGTTCTCGGTGTTCTCATCGAGGGTCTGGCATACAAGCCGCTGCGTCAGGCGGGCCCGCTGGCCGTTCTGATCACGGCCATCGGCGTGTCTTACTTCCTGCAGAACGCCGCGCAGCTTCTGTGGGGCGCCACGCCCAAGAACTTCACTTCGCTCGTCACCTTCCAGGTGCCGGAGTTCTTGGCCAAGTTCAATGTAAGCGCCGTTTCGCTCGTCACCATCGTCGCCTGCCTGGTTATCATGGCCGGTCTGATGTTCTTTACAGGTAAGACCAAGATGGGCAAGGCCATGCGCGCCGTGTCCGAGGACAAGGCAGCCGCTCAGCTCATGGGCATCAACGTCAACCGTACCATCTCGATGACGTTTGCCATCGGCTCCGCCCTTGCCGCCATCGCCGGTGTGCTCCTGTGCTCCTACTCGCCGGTCCTGCAACCCACCACGGGCGCCATGCCTGGCATCAAGGCCTTCGACGCCGCCGTCTTCGGCGGTATCGGCTCCATCCCCGGTGCCTTTGTCGGTGGCATTCTCATCGGCATCATCGAGGCGATGGCACAGGCTTACATTTCCACGAGCCTTGCCAACTCCATCGTCTTTGGTGTTTTGATCATCGTCCTGCTCGTCAAGCCTGCCGGCCTCTTGGGCAAGTACGTCCCCGAGAAGGTGTAGGTGAGCGTTATGAAGTTTCTTAAAGACAAGCAGACGCGTCACGACTTTGTTACGTACGCCATGTGCCTTGTGGCGTTCGCCATCGTGTTCTTTATGCAGTCCAACCATATGATTCCGCGCATGATCGCCGGTCAGCTGGTTCCCATCACGGCCTATATCGTCATGGCCATCTCCCTTAACCTCGTCGTCGGCATCGCGGGCGACTTGTCGCTGGGCCACGCGGGCTTTATGAGCGTCGGCGCCTATACGGGCATCGTTACCGCGGTCGCGCTGGAGAGCGCCGTTCCCTCCGATCCGGTGCGCCTGATCATCAGTATCGTGGTCGGTGCCATCGCTGCCGCCATCCTGGGCTTCTTGATCGGCATCCCGGTCCTTCGCCTGAGCGGCGATTACCTGGCTATCGTGACGCTGGCCTTTGGCGAGATCATCAAAGAGATCGTCACCTGCCTTATCGTGGGCGTCGACTCCCGCGGCCTGCATGTGATCTTTAACATCACAGGTAACTCCACGATCGACGACCTGCACCTGCTCGAGGACGGCACCGCCATCATCAAGGGCGCGCAGGGCGCATCGGGCGTGTCGACGTACTCGACCTTCCTCGCCGGTGCCATCCTGGTCATGGTCGCACTCGTGATCGTGCTCAACCTGGTTCGCAGCCGTACCGGCCGTGCCATTATGGCCGTGCGCGACAACAAGATCGCTGCCGAGTCCGTGGGCATCTCCGTCACCGAGTACCGCATGATCGCCTTCGTGGTTTCCGCCGCTCTCGCCGGCGCTGCCGGAGCCCTCTTCGGCGGTAACTTCTCGCAGCTTTCCGCCACCAAGTTCGACTTCAACACGTCCATCCTCATCCTGGTGTTCGTGGTCCTGGGCGGTCTGGGCAATATGCGCGGCTCCGTCATCGCGGCGGCGTTGCTCACGGTGCTTCCCGAGCTGCTCCGTCAGTTCTCGGACTACCGCATGCTCATCTACGCCATCGTGCTGATTCTGGTCATGATCTTTACCAACAACCCGCAGCTCAAGTCGTTCTTCGCACGCATTAAGGACCGCTTTGCTTCCAAGAAGGAGGTGGCAGCCGATGCCCAGTAAGTTTGAGTTCAACAAGGGCAAGATGGTCCCGTATCCTTCTGGCGCCATCGTTCCCGACCGCGACCTGGGCCAGCGCCCGGCGCTCGAGTGCATCCACTTGGGCATTGAATTTGGCGGCCTTAAGGCAGTCGACGACTTTAGCCTGACCATCGGTAAGACCGAGATCGCCGGTCTGATCGGTCCCAACGGTGCCGGTAAGACCACGGTCTTCAACCTGCTCACCAAGGTGTACCAGCCCACGCACGGTACTATCCTGCTCGACGGCGAGGACACCTCGGGCAAGTCGGTCTATCAGGTCAACCGTATGGGTATCGCCCGTACGTTCCAGAACATTCGCCTGTTCAACACCATGACGGTGGAGGACAACGTTAAGGTCGGCCTGCACAACCAGGAGCGCTACTCTGGTTTTGAGGGCGTGCTGCGTCTGCCGACGTACTGGAAGCACGAGAAGGCCGCCCACGAGCGCGCCATGGAGCTGCTGTCCATCTTTGATATGGAGCACCTGGCAAACGAGCAGGCCGGCTCGCTGCCTTACGGCGCCCAGCGTCGTCTGGAGATCGTCCGCGCGCTTGCCACCAACCCCAAACTGCTGCTGCTCGACGAGCCTGCCGCCGGCATGAACCCGTCCGAGACCGCGGAGCTCATGGAGAACATCGTCAAGATCCGCGACACCTTTGGCATCGCCATTATGCTTATCGAGCATGATATGTCGCTCGTCATGAACATCTGCGAGGGCATCTGCGTGCTCAACTTTGGTAAGGTCATCGCCAAGGGCACGGCCGAGGAGATCCAGAACAACGATGCCGTAATTGAGGCATATCTGGGCAAGCAGGATAAGGGGGAGAACTAAATGGCAGAGCCGATGCTTTCCGTCTACAACATCAACGTCTGGTACGGCGCTATCCACGCCATCAAGGACATCTCCTTTAACGTCAACGAGGGCGAGATCGTGGCCCTGATCGGCGCGAACGGCGCCGGTAAGTCCACGACGCTTAAAACCGTCTCGGGCCTGCTGCGTTCCAAGACCGGCTCCATCAAGTTTATGGGCGAGGACATTACCCATACGCCTGCCGATAAACTGGTGGGCAAGGGCCTGGCCCAGGTTCCCGAGGGCCGTCGCGCCTTTTTGCAGATGACGGTCGAGGAGAACCTGGAGATGGGCGCCTACACGCAGCCCAAGTCCACGGTGGCTCCGGGCCTTGAGCGCGTCTACGAGCAGTTCCCGCGCCTTAAGGAGCGCCGTCGCCAGGTCGCCGGCACCCTTTCGGGCGGCGAACAGCAGATGCTCGTTATGGGGCGCGCCCTTATGAGCAACCCCAAGCTGCTCATGCTCGATGAGCCTTCCATGGGTCTGGCGCCGATTCTGATTGAGCAGATCTTCCAGATTGTCGAGGACCTGCACAAGGCCGGTACCACGGTGCTTCTGGTCGAGCAGAACGCCCAGATGGCGCTTTCAATCGCCACGCGCGGCTACGTGCTCGAGACCGGCAAGATCACCATGACCGGCACCGGCCAAGAGCTCCTGCACGACGACAACGTCCGCAAGGCTTACCTGGGCGGCTAGGGACTTCCGCCGTTCTGCCGAACGGCGGACCGGCCGACGCTGCGCGGGCGCCCTGATCGACGTGCCGAAGCTCCTCACCCTTGGGGCTATGCCGCGGTACGAGGCCAGGTGGTCATGGTCCGGGAACCTCGCGATGTCGAATGACACCGCGAGGTTCGCCGACGTCCTCGGCGGCCTCGACCCCCGAGTGGGCGATCCCCACGCGCTAACGCCTGCAAACAAGGGGATTGCCAAGACGCCGCCGGGCACCTCCGTCATAGACGTGGAAGTGCGGCCGCGCTGAAGCACTGCGCGGTGTCTGCTCGCTTATGTGCGCATCACGAAGGAAGACCAGATCGGTGAGCGGGATTGGCCCGAAGTCGAGAGATTCCCATCAGCCTCTCGTCGGTCGATGACCGGTTCACCACGCAGGAAGAGCGTGACGGAAGGTCTCGCAAAAAGGCTCCGAGCGCGGCGTGCTCATGCCCGTCGTGGTGCGCCCGAAGGGGGGGGACGGCTGCTACGAGCTCGATCATTTGCGAGGAGAAGACGAACCAGTCGTTGCAGATCCAATATGGATCTCGCCGACCTCGGCAAGCTGCTCGATGAGTGGAAGCCCTGTCGGGTCGTCTATTTCAACACCACCCAGAATGATGGTGTCATCGTGCAGGTCGATCTGCGTGTTGAGCACAGCGAGGTTAAAGCCGGAGGCCACAAATCCGATAGCAGCCAGGACGAGCCCCGTGGCAACAAGCCCACCCGCTACGGCAAGGTAAATCCTTTTTACGCTGGACATGTTTGCACTCCTTCCTATGCCGTGAGCGGCGCCGCTTCGGCGCCCATGCGGCTCTTATTGCCTCGATCTTTCCAGAAGGGCGAAACGGCTTTCTTCGCCCAAAGGGCAGAGAGGCGCGCGATCTGCTTGGACGCCGTCCAGGCGCCGGCTCCCGTGAGGAGCGCCACACCGATGGAAGCGAATCCCATTCCCATCGAGGCCAAAACGTACGGAACATGCCCGATAATGATGCCGTCCACGGCGAACAGGAGCCCTACCAGGCCCGCGCCCCCGAATGCCGCGGCCACGATCCACACGCAGAGCGCAAGAACCCAAATACAGATGTAGACTGCAGCGGCAACGGCGACGAACGCGAGCAGCAGCGGAATCCATACCGGAGAGCCCACGATGGCGAGCGCCCATAGAAGTGCCGTGCTCTTGCGCTTGGTCCTCGCGATCGCGCGCGGCACGGCGGGCAGTTCGTCGAGCGTTGCCTCGGCGACCTCACCGGGCGTGCCCATGGCGGCCACAGCCTCGGCCTCCGTCATGCCGTCCTCCATACGGTCGGCGATGGCCTCCGCGTAGAACTCCTGCGTTTCCTTTACCTGATCTGCCGGCAGGCAGGCCAGAAGCTCGCCCAGCCGGTTCAAGAACTCATCGCGCGTCATGGTGCGCCCCCTCCACGTAACGGTAGATCTCCTGCACGGATGGCCATTCGGCGAGGAACTCGGCGATACGCTCGCGCCCGGCGTCCGTGATGCGGTAGTACCTCCGCAGCCGCCCGTTGTGCTCGGCGGAGCGCGCGGTGATGCAGCCCGCCTTCTCCAGGCGCTTGAGCAACGGATAGAGCGTGGATTCCGTGAGCCCCATACTCGCGGGCACGTCCTTCACGATCTGATAGCCGTAGGATTCCTCGCCCGAGACGGCCGCGAGCACGCAGGCCTCGAGGAAGCCGCGCTTCATCTGTGCCTCCATCCGCACACCTCCTTTCGTAGTATACTGTGTAACACCTACTATATGACACATAGTATATGATGTCAACAGTTGTCGTATAGGGAGTCCGGTCTGTCTGTCCCCTGCGGGTACTCATTGGGGACGTACTTAAATGAGTACCCATCGCTCAAGGTGGCACCTGGGGACGTTCCTTATGTGCCGGCACTTTGGGACACTCCTTGTCAAGGTTTTGTTCCATCGTGCGGGTTGCTATTTAACGTGCGACAATGCCGTGTGGAAATCGAAATGTCTCCCGGGGGCTATCTATGCTATACGAATTTTGTGCCGAGAACTTTGAGCGTGTGCCGGCGGCTATCGATGCCGGTGCTAAGCGCATCGAGTTGTGCGACAACCTTGCCGTTGGTGGCACTACGCCCTCGGCCGGCGTTATCAGCACTACGGTCAGCTACGCTCACGAGCATGACGCGCGAGCGATGTGCATGATTCGTCCGCGTGGTGGCGACTTTCATTACAACCAGGACGAGCTGCGCATGATGGAGATGGACTTGGGCCTTGCTGTAAGCGCCGGCGTTGACGGCCTGGTCTTTGGCTGCTGCAAGCCCTGTGCCGGCGGCTGGGCGCTCGACGAGCTCACCCTCGGCGCTCTCGTGATGGCCGCGGGCTGCGCGACCGAGGAGTGCATGCGTGAGCCCATCGACATCACCTTCCACATGGCGTTCGACCAGCTCTCGCCCGAGGCTCAGCTGGACGCCATTGATACGCTCGCCGACTGCGGCGTTACGCGCATTCTGACGCACGGTGGTGCTGCCGGTGCGCCGATCGAGGACAACTTCGAAAACCTGGCCCGCTTGATCGAGTATGCGGGCGACCGCTTGACCATCCTTCCCGGAGGCGGCATCACTACGGCAAATCGCGACGCGGTCGCGGCGGCACTGGGCGTCTCCGAACTCCATGGCACCAAGATCGTGCCGCTGGAGGTATAACCCGTGGCGCTGGTATTTGACGTTCAGCAGGCGAACGGTAAGCCCGACGACAACCGTCGTCCCGGCACCGCGTGCCCCTTTTGCGATACCGAGGAACTCGCCAATATCATCCGGCGCGACGGTGGCTGCATCTGGCTCGAGAATAAGTTTAAGACCTTGCGGGCCACTCGCCAGACCGTATTGATTGAGTCGTCCGACCACGACGCCGACCTGGTGACCTATGCGCCGGACGAGCTGCATCATGTTATGCGGTTTGCCCTGGATTGCTGGCAGCGGATGATTGACTCCCGACAGTATCGCAGCGTTCTCATGTACAAGAACAAGGGCCCACTTTCGGGCGGCAGTCTGGTCCATCCGCACATGCAGATTGTGGGTTTGGAGCAGGAAGACGGCTATGCTTCGCTGGCTTCCGCCAATTTCGAAGGCATCAATGTCTGGCAACAGGGGAGAATCTCGGTCAATATCTCAGCCGAACCGATCATGGGGTTCTTTGAGATCAACGTTTCAGCCCCGCAGGGAATCGCCGCCAGCGATGACGCACGAGACCAAGCCGAGGCGGATCTCTTTGCCGATGCGATCCAGGTAGCTCTGCGCTATATCCTAAACGAGCACCACGGTGGTCGCGCAGAGTCGTACAACTTGTTCTTCTATCACCTGGGCGGTCGGACCATTGCCAAGGCGCTGCCGCGTTGGGTGGTTTCGCCCTACTTTGTCGGCTATCGTTTGGCCCAAGTCAATGCCGAGACGACGCTCGATATCGATGCTGAGCGTCTGCGTGCGCATCTGGAAACGCTCGTATAGCAAGACTAACACCCGCGTAATGCGCACAGCCTAGCGCGCCATGGCGTCGCGGCCGGCTTCGACCCGCTTGCGCTGTTTGGTGCGCTCCTCGCAGGTTAGGCACTCAAAGAGATGCCCGATAATCGAGGCCAGCACCTGCTGAAACAGCGTGCCGCACATGACGGGGAACACGACCTCGCCCGGAAAGTACTGCGTGGCGATGACGGCACCCGAAGAGATGTTGCGCATGCCGCAGGTAAAGCACATGGTAGTCGTCTCGCTATATGGCAGATGCAGCGCACGTGCGACCAGAAAACCGACGACAAAGCCGCTGATGGCGAAGACCAAAATAAAGAGGGCGACTTCCAGGCGCACCGCGTTTATGTGTAGCACGTACTCGCTCATAGCGGTGGAGTTGGACGCGATGACGCCCATCATCATGAACTTGCAGGCGGGCGAGAGCACGGGAGAGAGTTTCTCGTGGCCCCAGCCGCGCGTGAGTTCATTGATGGCAATACCGAGCACAGCGGGGATGGCGATCATAAAGGCCATGTTCTGCATCATGCTCGGCACGTCGATCGAGACGGTGGCGCCCAGCAGGAGCTTGAGCGTAAGCGGAATCGTCACAGGTGAGATGACCGAGGACGTCAGGATGATGGTGAGCGCGAGCGGGCCGTTGCCGCCGAACATGCTGATCCACATAAAAGCGGTGACGGCCACGGGCACGCTGTATTCGAGCACGATGCCGCAGACAAGGTTGGGGTTGGAGCCAAAGAATAACGATCCCATGGCATAGGCTGCGATAGGGATAAGCACCGCCGAGACGAGTAACGCCAAGACCAGGTGCAGCGGACGGCGGAACACCTCGGTTACCTGGTGAAAGGTGTTGCTGAGCGCACCCTGAAACGTCATAAAGGCAAACAGGGTGGGAACGATGGGCTTGAGTACGCCAATCTGTTGGGGAAAGAGCACGCCGAGCGCCACGCAAATCGGAACGATGACCTGCATGTGCCCCGCGAGAAACTTGCCCAGTCCAACCCATTGCTTCATATGCGCTTGTGACTCCCTTTGCCCGTGAATCCGTTTTGAATGGATATGCTAGACGCTCGCATGCGTCCGTGCGTCAGAAACGCTCGAATATTTCGAGGCTATTACCGGCATCGTTTACCGAAACCGCGGCGTGCTGCGGCGATTTGCGTCTGCTCTGCACGGTATAATAAATCCGTTCAACAGATCTGCCTGCCGAAGCGGGCATACACAGAGGACTCATCGCTATGAACCGTGAGAGGTATCGCGGCGACCTGCCCCTATCGGGGGTGGGCGCCTATGTCATCGCTTAAGACGACGCATCGCTGGGCGGTCGCTCGGCAAAACCCCGAGCTCGAAAAGGAGCTTTCGGCTGGCCTGGGCATACCCGGGCTGGTGGCGCGCATTATGGTTGCGCACGGCATTACATCCATCGAGAAAGGCCAGCTGTTTTTGACGCCTTCGCTCGATCGCGACTGGGCGGACCCGCTCGTTATTCCGGGCATGGCGGTCGTCGCCGCCCGTGTTGAGCGTGCTATTCGCAGCCACGAGCGCATCGCCGTCTTTGGCGATTTTGACGTCGACGGCATTACGTCGACTTGTCTGTTGACCGAGGCGCTACGTTCGTTTGGCGCCAACGTCACGCCGTTTATCCCGCATCGCTTTGACGAGGGCTACGGCCTGTCGCGTGCGGCGCTCGACCGCGTCAACGAGCTCGCCCAACCCAACCTGATCGTGACCGTCGATAACGGTATTGCTGCCAAGGAAGAAGTCTCCTATCTGGAGAGCCTGGGGATCGATTTGGTGGTCACGGACCATCACGAGCCCTCCGACCAGGTGCCGCAGGGCGTGCCCCTGACCGACCCCAAGCTCGAGGACGAGGGCCCCTCGCGCGAGCTTGCCGGTGCCGGCGTGGCACTCAAGCTGGTGCAGGTCCTGGGCGAGCGTTTGGGCAAGCCGTCGTATTGGCGTTCGCTGATCGAGGTCGCGGCGCTGGGCACCGTGTCCGACATGATGCCGCTCACGCCCGAGAATCGCGCACTGGTCGCCGAGGGCATCCAGCAGATGCGCGTGACGGCCCGTCCCGGCTATATCGCGCTTGCCGCACTTGCCAAGGCCGACCTTTCTACCATTACGGCCGACGGCCTGTCGTTTTCGCTCATCCCTCGTCTGAATGCTGCCGGTCGCATGGCTGATCCCAAGCTGGCGCTCGACCTGCTGCTTGCCCGCGATCCTATCGAGGCAAGTGCACTGGCAGCCGAGCTCGAGGAAATCAATCGCCAACGCCGCGAGATCGAGGCCGAGCTTACGCGCGATGCCATGGCGAAGGTCGAGGAGACTTATGACGGCGGGCGCGCAATCGTCGTGGGCGGCGAGGGCTGGCACGAGGGCGTCAAGGGCATCGTAGCGAGCCGTCTAACCAACCGTTATCACGTGCCGGCGCTGCTGTTCTCGATCGAGGACGGCGTTGCACGCGGATCGGGTCGCTCGGTGGGCAAGGTCAACCTGTTCGATGCCGTCGAGCGTTGCTCCGACCTGCTGATTCGCCGCGGCGGGCATGCCGGTGCGGTGGGTGTAACCATCGAGGCATCCAAGCTCGATGAGTTTCGCCGCCGCCTTTCCGCCGTGCTATCGGAGCTTCCCGCCGAGGACTTTGAAGACACCGACGAGGTCGCCGCCACCGTCGACCTTTCCGAGCTGAATATCGAGACCATCGAGCAGATCTCCCGTCTTGAGCCGTTTGGCCAGGGCAACAAGGTGCCGCTGCTGGCTGCCGAGGGCGTAACGATGTGCGACCGCGCCGTGGTGGGCAAAACCGGCGAGCACATGCGCTTTGTGGCGACCGATGGCGCCGCGAGTGTGCCGGCCATTATGTTCCGCGTGCCGCAAATCGATAAGCTCATCAACTGCGATAGCGCTGTCGACTTGGTGTTCGAGGCCGTTGCCGAGCATTGGCAGGGGCGTGTGAAGCCCAAGCTCATGATCAAGGATGTTCTGGTCCGCGATACCACGCTGCCCAGCGTCGACGATCCGGCATGCGAGCTTCGTCGTGGCGTGCAGCCGGCGGATTCCGGCCTGCGCCTGGAGTCGCGTAAGCGCGAGACGCTCGCCCAGCTTTCCTATACCGAGCTCACGCGCTCGCTTATCCATAGCTTTATCGGATCGAACCAGCCGCACCGCGCACAGGTTGAGGCACTCGATGCCTTGGCTGACCACCAGAGCGTCTTGGCCGTTATGGGAACGGGCCGCGGCAAGTCTCTCATCTTCCATGTACATGCTGCGCGCGAGGCTGTCCTTCGCGGACGTGCGAGCATCTTTGTCTATCCGCTGCGCGCGCTCGTTGCCGACCAGGCCTATCATCTCTCGTCGACGATGGCAGCGCTTGGCATTGGCGTTGGCGTGCTGACCGGCGAGACCGTGGAAGCCGCACGCGATGACGTGCTCGCCGGCCTGGCTTCGGGCCGCACCGGCATCGTGCTCACGACGCCCGAGTTCCTGTCTATTCACCGCGACCGCTTCGCGCGTTCGGGCCGTATCGGCTTTGTCGTTATCGATGAGGCGCACCACGCCGGCCTTGCCAAGGGCGGCGACCGCAGCGCCTATCTCGACATGCCCGATATCCTCAAAGCCCTGGGCGATCCGGTCGTTCTGGCCACGACTGCCACCGCAACGGCTCCGGTCGTGGCCGAGCTTGCCCGCATGCTGCCGATCACTCGCACGGTGGTCGACGAGACGGTGCGCGAGAACCTACAGCTCGAGGACGACCGCGACCTTGCGAGCCGCGAGAACCGTTTGGTGTCGATCGTGGCGACGGGGGAGAAGACCGTCATCTACGTTAATTCGCGCGACCAGTCCGTGGCGCTTGCCAAGACGTTGCGCAAGCGTGTGCCCGATTGCGCAACCCATATCGCGTTCTATAACGCGGGTCTTGCGCGCCCCGATCGCCGCCGCGTGGAGGAAGCATTCCGAGACGGCAGCCTCAGTTGCATCGTCTCGACTTCGGCCTTTGGCGAGGGCGTCAACCTTCCCGATATTCGCCATGTCGTGCTCTATCACATGCCGTTTGGCGCGATTGAGTTTAACCAGATGAGTGGCCGCGCCGGTCGCGATGGACAGCCCGCCGTGATTCACCTGCTCTATTCGTCGCGCGACGCCCGCATTAACGAGCGCCTACTCGACTGCTATGCGCCCGAGCGCGACGAGCTCGTCACGCTCTATCGCGCGCTGCAAACCATGTGGCGCTCCAACCGCGGCAAGACCGGGGACGATTCCTTTAGCGCGAGCGATATCGACATCGCGCAGATGTGCCTTGCCATCGATGCTCGCACGCCGGTCGACGAGCGCTCGGTGGAAAGTGGCCTGGGAATTTTCGAAGAGCTTGGCTTCTGTCGCGTTTCGGGGTTTGACGACACCCGTCGCATCGCGATGGCCGAAAACCCCGGCCGTGTGCAATTGAGCAGGTCAATTCGCTATTTGGAGGGCTTGCGCTCGCGCATGGAGTTCTCGGCTTTCCGGAGTTGGGCGCTCGATTCGTGCGCTTCTGATATGCTAGCCAAAGTTAACCGCCCGATCGTACCGCGGGCCTAGGGGAAGGGGACCTCGATGGATGCCGCAGCCCGTACCGCCCATGATTCCGCCCTCCAGCCGTTCTCGGAGATGGAGCACTATAAGCATGCCGATGAGCTGCCGCCCGAGATTATGGCGGACAGCTACGACAAGCTGGAGCGCCTGTGCCTCAAATATATGAATGAGGACGACTTTTCTAAGGTGGAGCAGGCCTATTGTTTTGCTGCCGAGAAGCACTGCAACCAAAAGCGCCGCTCGGGTGAGATGTACATCAACCATCCCGTCGAGGTAGCCATCATTTTGGCCGATCTCAAGATGGACTGCGATGTGGTGTGCGCCGCGCTGCTGCACGATACCGTCGAGGATACCGAGACCTCGCTTGCCGATGTTTCCGGCCTGTTTGGCGATACGGTGGCCGAGCTCGTCGATGGCGTGACCAAGCTCACCAACATCGAAGTCGACAGCATGGACGAGAAACAGGCGCTCACGCTGCGCAAGATGTTTCTCGCCATGTCCAAGGACATCCGCGTCATCATCGTTAAGCTTGCCGACCGTCTGCACAACATGCGCACCCTTGCGGCCCTGCGTGAGGACCGTCGCCTGTTTAAGGCCCGCGAGACCATGGACGTGTATGCGCCCCTGGCCGACCGTCTGGGCATGAGCTCCATTAAATGGGAACTCGAGGATCTGTCCTTCTTCTACCTTGAACCCGACGCCTACCAGCGCATCGCACGCATGGTGGCGGAGTCGCGCGAGGTCCGTGAGCGCTATCTGGCCGAGACCATCAAGACACTCACCGACGAGCTCAACCGCATTGGCCTGGAGGACTTTCAGATCAACGGCCGTTCCAAGCACTATTGGTCCATCTACCAAAAGATGAAGCGCAAGGGCAAGGAATTTTCCGAGATCTACGACCTGGTGGCACTGCGCGTCATCACGCATTCGGTGCGCGATTGCTATTCCACGCTCGGTGCGGTGCATACGCTGTGGCACCCCATGCCCGGGCGCTTTAAAGACTATATCGCCATGCCCAAGGTCAATAACTACCAGTCGCTCCACACGACGGTTATCGGCCCCACGGCTCGTCCGCTCGAGATTCAGATTCGTACCTACGAGATGCACGAGCAGGCCGAGTACGGTATTGCCGCCCACTGGCTCTATAAGAAGTCGGGCGGATCGTCCGCGTCTAAGACCAATGATGCCCAGCGCTTGGACGACCAGATTAACTGGCTCAAACATTCGCTCGATTGGGCTGCGTCTGATGAGATCACCGACGCCAAGGAATACCTGCATTCGCTGAAGGTCGACCTCTTCGATCAGGAGATTTTCGTCTTTACGCCCAAGGGCGAGGTCATGGCGCTTCGTGCCGGCTCCACGCCGCTCGACTTTGCCTACGCCGTTCACACCGAGGTGGGAAACCACTGCGTCGGCGCTAAGATCAACGGTGCGGTGGCCCCGCTCACGCACGAGATCAAGACGGGCGACCGTGTCGAGATTCTGACCAACAAGAGTTCCAAGCCGTCGCGTGATTGGCTCAAGATCGTTAAGACACCTTCCGCCAAGTCAAAGATTCGCCGCTATTTTGCCGCTGCGACCAAGGACGACGACGCTGCTGCTGGTCGCGATATGCTGGCTAAGGACCTGCGTAAGCGTGGCTATGGCATTTCTACGCCGCGTTCGACGCGTGCGCTCAACGCCGTGGCGGAGCAGTTTAACTTCAAGCAGCTCGAGGACCTGTTTGCCGCCGTCGGCGCCAGCAAGGTTGCCCCGCGCGCTGTGGGCAATAAGGTCGAGCAAATCTTGGACCCCAAGCCCGAGGAACAGCTCACCAAGGCCGAGGCTATCGCCGAGGTCGTGAAGCAGCCTGCTCGCGGCTCCAACCGCAAGCCGCAAAAGCGCGGCAAGAGCGCCAGTAACGGCATTATCGTCAAGGGCGAGAGCAACAGCGGCCTACTGGTCCGTCTGGCTCATTGCTGCAACCCCGTGACGGGCGACGACATCGTCGGCTTCATCACGCGCGGTCGTGGCGTTTCGGTGCATCGCGCCAACTGTCCCAACGTCAAGGGTCTTATGGAGCATCCCGAGCGCATGATCGAAGTGGAGTGGGACGGCGCTGCCGACACCCTCTTCCAGGTCGAGATCGTGGTCGAGTGCCTGGACCGCATGGGCCTGCTCAAGGATGTCACCATTGCCATTGGCGATGCGGGCGGCAATATCCTTTCTGCCGCCACGTCGACCAACCGCGAGGGTATTGCAACCCTGCGCTTTATGGTCGAGATCTCGGACGCGAGTGGTCTGGATCCGCTGCTGGCCTCCATCAGCAGCGTTGACTCGGTCTACGACGCGCGCCGCCTGATGCCCGGTGAGGGTGGAGCCCAGCTTAAGCGCCGCGTTTAGTCGCGACGAACGTGTCACATTATCGATATTCGCTACACTCGAGGCATCGTTTGATGCCTCGAGTTCTATAGAGAGGAGAAGGACATGAGTGCTGTGTCCTTGGATTTAACTCCCAAGGGATCGGTCGAGATCGAGACGCTCGTAAACGGTCCCATTCAGACCAATAGCTATGCTGTTATTTCGGACAATGAGTGCGTGATTATCGATCCCGCATGGGAAGGCGAACGCCTGGTGGAGCATATTCGAGCCGAGCATCCCGGCGTACGCGTGTTTGGCGCCGTATGCACTCATGGCCATGCCGATCATGTTGGTGGTGTTGCAGGCGTGCGAACCACCGTTGGCGAGGGCTGCCAGTATGAGCTGTGTGCTAAGGATGTGGCGGTGCCGCATGCGAACATCGAGGAACAGCGAGCTATGTGGGGCATTGAGACGCCTGACCCCGGGGAGCCGACGCACCTGCTCGCCGAGGGAGATGCTATCAAGGTGGGCGATATCTACCTGCAGGTGATCGAGACGCCAGGGCATACGCCGGGCGGGATCGTCTTGTTTGCTGCCACCGAGCAGGGGAACATTGCCTT
>DAWCEJ010000112.1:0-7278 GCA_052274955.1 Collinsella sp. | reverse complement strand
GGCGGGCCCGGGGTGAGCGGAGGCGGACGGAAACGCGATCCTTGGGAGCGTTGCAGGAAGCCGTAGCGAGAGCGACGCCACGCGTCGCGGGGGTCCCGCTTATGGGCGGGACCCATCGGCCGCAAGGCCGATCGATGAACATTAAGAAAGCCCCGGTCAAATGGCCGGGGCTTTCCTTTCCTGAAATAGACGATTGCTTTGCTCTTTCAAGTTACTTCGTGGCACCGCAAGAAGAGCACTTATACCCAGTGGTCACAGTCTCATCCCATGCATCGCGCACCTGCACCTGCTCGTCATAGGCCGCTTGGTCGGTCACGGTTTCATAATACCCCTGCTTTACAGTCACATAGGTAGAGTGATAGCTTCCGCAATTACCACCATTCATAAGAGAGTTGTTAATATGCCCCCAAGGGTCAGACGTGATATCCGCACCGCACTGGTTGCAGATATAGTGTTCCTCCGTCACCGCGTCATGCCATACCTGATGCGTCACCGCGTCGTGGTGGACGGTCTTGTACTGAGCGTCGTGATGGACGGTTTTTGTCTGGGCAACCCAGTTGTGCTGATGCGCCGGGGTGTCATCCTTTTTCGATGAACTGCCTGAATTGGAGTTTGAGCCGGAGTTGCTGCTGTTGCCGCCACTCGGCTTGCTATCGGATTTTCCCTCGTCTTTCTTGGAGGATGAATTGCTCTTGTTTCCAGAATTATCGGAGCTGCCTGTGGTCTTCCCATTATCCTTCTTGGAGCCGTTGGATGAACCTGAATCGCTCTTCTTGCTGTCGGAAGTTTCCGGGGTCTTCGCGTCGGACTTCTCTTCCTTGGCGGACTCCTGAGCCTTCTCGGTCTCCTTCTCGACGGCATCGGTATCGGCGTTCGGGTTCTTCTTGATGTTGTCCTCGAACTTCTTCACGACCTCAGCGCCCTTGTCCCCGGTCAGGGTGGAATCGCCCTTCTTCACGGCTTCCGCAACGTCCTTGGCAATGGCTGTCAAGTCATCTTTCGTTACCTTGTCCGCATCCACCTTATCGAAAGTCACGCCTGTGGCAACTGTCTTGTCGGCTTTTCCGGCGGTAACCTTCTTCGATGGCACCTTATAGATGGAGCCGTCGGCGTTCACCGGTGAGATGAATGTGACGGTATAGGTACCGGACTCACCGACCTTCACGGTCACCTGCTTGTTCGCGGCGATGGCGGTGTAGAAGTCTACTTTCCCGTCCTCATCCTCGATATGGGCGATGACGGGCGTGGAGGTGTCCGCATCCCAACCGTCAGCCTTTACCTCAAGGGTAAGCACCATGTCCTGTTCTTCATCGTCCTTTGCTTGGAACACCAATGGGACATTCGCTTTTCCTGTCCACCCGGCATGTGTGATGGCATACCCACCGCCGTCGATGAGGAGCGCCGCACAGAGGATTCCCGCACCAGCCACGCAGACCTGCTTACGGGAGAACTCGCGCCCGAAAAGCACGAGCGGCTTCCCCTCTTCTTTTTCCGCTGCATCCCCGGAGACCATATCGTCCGTCACCTTCGGAATCTCCGTAACCACCATGGCTCCTTCCTGATTGCGATACTTCAGTATTTGCATTGTATTTCAAATTGTCACTTATATAGGTGTGACTTATATAGGGTTGGCTTGAATCATTGACACCGATGGATAGGAGGTGCCGATGACTGAGCTTGACCCCAAGATGCGCGTGGGGCTTCGCATTAAAGAATTGAGGGCTGAGCTTGGCATGAGTCAAGAGGCCTTCGCATATTCCATCGAGATGTCCCGCACCTATTTCGCCGAAGTCGAGACGGGCAAGCGAAACGTGTCTATTGAGAATATCGACCGCATAGCGAGGGGCCTCGGCGTTTCCCTGAAGGAGTTCTTCAACTCTGACCTCTTTGTCAAATAAGACAGAGTGCAAATCGAATTAGAACGAAAGAACAGACTTCCAACGTCGTCTAATGTCCAACGGGGCTTCAATAGCAATCAAAAGATATCAAAGGCTGCCGGAAACTGGCTCGCCCTACGGCAACGACAACCTAGGTTTTCAACGCTTTCCATAGCCGGAGGGTCCCACATCCAACCCGTAGGCTGTGGAAAGAGTTGAAAACCGGCCCTGAGGTTGGAACTCTGAGGTGAAATATGAAGTCGCGATGTTTTCATCCATAGAATGAACTTTCACCCCTTTTTCACCCCTCAGGGGAGTTTAACCCCTATCCATACAGAAACAGGTCAGACGATTTATACCGTCTGACCTGCGATTTTCCTGGTGCCCCCGGGCGGATTCGAACCGTCGACACCCGCTTTAGGAGAGCGGTGCTCTATCCCCTGAGCTACGGAGGCATGTTGTACTAGTGTAGCAGATTTACGCCGTTGTAATACAGCGTATAGCCACTCTTCGAAGTTGCGGTGGAACAGCCCTCCGGAAAGTGTGTCCCACTATCCAGGCAAATTCTGGGTCAAACTTTCCCAATGGGACCTCGCTGGAAACTGTGTCCCAGAATTTCGGCTCGAAACGGGACACGGTTTCCCAAACGACCCCGTTCCGGAAACTACATCCCGGAATCGGCGCTCGAACTGGGATGCACTTTCCCAATCGAGCCCCATGGGAAACTGCGTCCCACTTTGGGGGGCGCTCTTTAATGACTAGTTGCCTTTGTGGAAGAGGTTTTTGATGACGGAGGGGATGCTCTTGGCGCCCTTGGTCGTTACGTCGATAAAGTCGGGCGAGCGCACGAGCTTATCCTCGTCGACGTACTTGCGGACAGCACGAAGCGTCTCTTTGTCGTCGCGCGTCGAAAACGTAAAGTGACCGTTGTCCTTGGTGAAGATGGCAAAACGCGTAATCTTCTTGGTGCCGCGCAAAACCTCGGCGGCAATATAGTCGACCTCATCCCACGGGATTTGGATATAATCCTCGGGATTGCGCTCGTTATAGTACTCAAACGCCTTGTTTCCCACCATCACGTTACCGTGGCTGGTAAGCCCCATGAGGCAGGTCGCCGGCGTTGCCAGATCGACCGTGCTGTTCTGAGATTGCGCCATGCGCGCCTCGCCCTCCAAATAAAACAATCGGACCGCATCCAGTGTACCCACCGGGTGCGGTCCGTTTCAATGGCTCAAAAGCCCTTGCCTAGCAATTCTCGGTCTTAAGCCGAAACGTGCTTACATGAAGCCGCAGACGCGACCGATGATGCCGATGGCGAAGAGAGCCAGGATGATGACGATCGGGCTGACCTTCTTCTTGAGGAGCTTGCAGACCAGCAGGGTCAGGCACACGGCGGCAAGGCCGGGGATGAGCTGATCGAGGTTGGCCTGAAGCGTGGTGACCTTCACCTGATCAAGGGCGTTAGCACCGATGGAGTTATACATCGTCAGTGCTTCCTTGACACCCTCAGAACCGGAGGGCAGGTTAGCCCAGTCGATAAAGGCGCCAGCAGACTGCGTGACCTTGGAGACGACCGGGGTGAAGGAGATGGACACCCAGCGCTCGACCAGGGCGCCGATGATGAACATACCCAGGATGGATGCACCCTCGGTGACCTTGCCCATCAGACCACCGGAGAGGTCCTTGGCGATGGAGGAGCCGACCTTGTAGCCAAACTCCTGCGTGTACCACAGGAAGGCGTAACGGATGATGTTCCACGCGAAGAAGAACAGCAGCGGACCGGCGATGCTGCCGGACAGGGCCAGGGAAGCGCCCAGAGCGCCCAGAATCGGGCGAAGGGTGAACCAGAAGGCGGGGTCGCCGACGCCGGCGAGCGGGCCCATCATACCGACCTTGACGCCCTGAATGGCGACGTCGTCAATCGGGGCACCGTTGGCGCGCTCCTCCTCGAGAGCGAGGGTAACGCCAATGACGGGGGCGGAAACATAGGGGTGGGTGTTATAGAACTCCAGGTGGCGCTTAAGAGCGGCAATCTGGTCATCCTTGCTGGTGTAGAGCTTCTTGATCGCAGGGATCATTGCGAAGCACCAGCCGCCGTTCTGCATACGCTCGTAGTTCCACGAGCCCTGAAGGAACTGATGACGGAAGCAAACCTTCTTGCGGTCAGCCTTGGTGAGCTGAATCTTGTTCTCTGCCATATGTATCACTCCCCTCCTACTCGTAATCGTTCAGAATGTCGCCGAGCGGGTCACCGGAGCCGCCGCCCATGCCGCCACCCTGCTTGGCCAGATCCTTAAGGCCAAGGTAGATGAGGGCAAGGGAGATGCCGATGAGGCCAAGGGCGATCAGCGTGAGCTGAGGGATGGCAGCAAGGACAAAGCCGAGGATGAAGAACGGCCAGGTCTCCTTGGTGGCCATCATGTTGATGACCATGGCGTAACCGACGGAAGCGACCATGCCGCCGCCGACAGCCATGCCGCCGGACAGCCAGTCGGGCATAGCGTTAAGCGCGTTGGTAACGGCCTCGGCCGGGATGATGCACAGAAGTACTGCAGGGATGGCGATACGAAGGCCCTGCATGAGGATGGCAGCGTACTGCCAGCGCTCGATGCCGGAAAAGTCGCCCTTCTCGGCGCAACCGTCCATGGCGTGAGCGATAGCGGTAGCCAGGGTACGGCAGATCATGGTCAGGAACAGGCCAGCGACCGACAGCGGGACGGCGACGGCGATGGCGGCGGTAACAGCCTTGGCCGAATCGGTGGCGCCGCCGTTGAGGGCGAGCACCATGATGATCGAAGAAGCGACCGAGGCCAGAGCGGCATCAGGCGCGACGGCGGCGCCGACGTTAGCCCAGCCAAGGGCCATCATCTGGAGCGAACCGCCCAGGAGGATGCCCTCCTGAAGGTGACCGGTTACGAGACCGATAAGCGTGCATGCCACGAGCGGCTGATGGAACTGGAACTCATCCAGAATGCCTTCCATACCGGCAAGCAACGCGACAATCGCAACAAGCAGAATAGTGATTGCAGACATGTATCGGACCCTCCTTTACTATGCTTGAGCGGCCAGTTCGGCCTTAGCTTTCTTCAACATGGCGTCGAGATCCTCGGAGGAATCCGAAGGAACCTTGCGGACCTCGAACTTGACGCCCTTGGCCTTGAGGGCCTCGAGAGTCTTAACGTCATCATCGCCCATAGCGACGGCGTTGGTGACGACGACCTTGCCCTTGGAGTGAGCCATGGAACCGATGTTGACTTCCTTGATGTCGACGCCGGCCTCGATGGCCCTGAGCAGATCCTGCGGGTTCTCGAAGAGCAGCATGGCCTTGGTGTCACCAAAGCGCGTGTCCTTGACGACCTCGGCCATCTTCTTGATGGGCACGACGTTGGCATGGACTCCCGGAGGGGCAGCCTGCTCGATCATGGTCTTGCGGAGCTCGTCGTGAGCAACGCCGTCGGAAACCACGATGATGCGGTTGGGGTTGATCTGCTTGGTCCACGTGGTGGCCACCTGACCATGAAGCAGACGGGTGTCGATACGGACGTGGGCGATCTTGATGTGCCCATCGCCGATGACCGTTCCCGGAGGGATGGCGCCTGCAGGAGCAGCGGCGGCCGCAGCCGGCTTCTTCTCCTCGGGCTCCAGAGACTCGGGCTTGACACGCACGCCAGCCTTAGCCTCAGTCACGAGATGTTTTGCGATCGCATGTGCAGTGTTCTTTGCGTCAAAGCGCTGCGAATATGCCTCGATGAGCATAGGCAGGTTGACACCGGTGACGATAGCCCAGGAATCGTGGCCCTCGATGAGTCCGCTGATCTGGTTGAACGGCGTGCCGCCCCACAGATCAACGAGGAAGAGCACCTGCTCCTGGTCCTCGAAGGAAGCGACTGCTTCCTCGACCTTGGCACGGAAGTCGTCGGGGCCCATGCTCGGCTCGAGCGAGACCACGGCAACAGACGGCTGATCGCCAAAGACCATCGAGCCCGTCTGCTTGATTCCAGCTGCCAAGTCCCCGTGGCTAGCAAGAACAATACTTACCATCACATAACCTCCTTTTTGTCTACGTATTTCCTACACGACATGAAAGGAGTATACCTGTTTGGATTGTGGAATTATAGCTAAATTCGCAAAAGGTTGCATTATTTGTTTAAACGTCTAAGTTTGTTACAAATTGATTACGTTACTGCCTTTTGACTCATTACACGACAAGGCGTCGCTCATCAAGCCATGCATTTTACAGATACAAGCAGGCTGTTCATTAATATCGATTTTAGGCAAGCGCGAATGCGCTTGTACTGCCGCTATTTTGTTTAAACAGACATGGCTTGACTATTTTCGTGACTTATGGTCTATGAAACCACTCAAAATAGTTGCGGTGGAATAGTTCTTGTTTAAGAGCCAGAAGGCTGGATTTAGGAACTATTTCACCGCAACTTATAGGGAATCCTAGGCGATGTGGAGGGGGTTGGCGGCGTCGACGGCGTCGGGGGCGTCGGAGAGGCCGTCAGGAGCAGCGTCTGCCGGGTCCTCGTCGGGGGTCTCGATCTGTTTGATCATGACCTCCTGGCCCTGCAGCAGGTATGTCTCGCCGCTGCCGCAATGGGGGCAGGTCTTGCCGTACTCGACTGTCGCATAGTCGTGGCCGCACGCCTCGCAATGCGTCACGGCCTCGACGGGCTCGACGACAAGCTCCGCGCCCTCGGTAATAGGCTTTTTATCTGCCGCCCAGCGCCAAGCGTCGAGCAGCAAGTCGGGAACGACGCCCGAGACCTCGCCCAGTAGCAACGTCACGCTCGAAACGCGACGCACGCCATGAGCGCGCGCCACATTCTCGACATCGCGAATAACGTGATAGACGATTCCGAGCTCGTGCACTTTTAATTCCTTCCGCCGTTCTAACGAACGGCGGTCGGCTTGACGCTGTGCGAGCCCCAGACGGGCGATCTGCCTTTCAATCGTCGGGCATGGGCAAAAGCCCTATGCCCTCCTCTTTCAAGGCACCTCGCCACGCCTGGGACTCGCTCGCTGTCCAACCGCTCTCTGCGCCGTTCTCCTGCTTGTTACGTTTCTTACTTCTTCCCAAATTTAATCTTGATGGCGCGCTTGAGCGCATACTTGCCGAGGCTCGGGAGCTTTTGCTCGTATTTGACCATCGTGGAGCACTCGGGGCGATCGCGATCCAGATGGATGGCGTCAAACGCGCACTTGGTGGTGCACAGGCCGCAGCCAATGCACTTGTTGGGGTCGACGATCGAGGCGCCGCAGCCCAGGCAGCGGGCGGTCTCGGCGCGCACCTGCTCCTCGGTAAAGGTCTCAACATACTCGCTAAACGGCGCAGCCTTCTCGCGTTCGCGGTCCACATGCGCAACCTCGCGGCTCGCGTTGTCGTAGCTCTCGAGCA
>DAWCEJ010000111.1:0-1920 GCA_052274955.1 Collinsella sp. | reverse complement strand
GTACCACCCGAAAGGCGACCGTGCTTGTTCAGGTACACGCCGCACACGTACAGGATCTGGTCGCCATCGACCACGCGGCCGCGCTCGTCCACGGCCAGGCAGCGGTCGGCATCGCCGTCATAGGCAAAGCCCACGTCCAGGCCCTGCTCCACCACGTGGCGCTGCAGCCGCTCCATATGCGTGGAGCCGCAGTCGACGTTGATGTTAAAACCATCAGGCGCGGCATTGATCACGCGTACGTCGGCGCCCAGCGCGTCGAACACCGGCTTGGCCACCGAGGACGCCGAGCCGTTGGCGCAGTCGATGCCGATCTTGACGCCCTGCAGCGAAAAGTTCGCGCTGGCGATGAGCGAGGCAATGTAGCGGTTGCGGCCCTGCATGTAGTCCACCGTGGCGCCGATGTGGTTGCCCGTAGCCAGCGGCACGTCGCTCTTGCCATCGATGTAGTCCTCGATGAGCTCCAGCACGTCCTCGTCCATCTTAAAGCCGTCGCTGTTGACGAGCTTAATGCCGTTATCGCAAAACGGGTTGTGGCTCGCGCTGATCATGATGCCGCAATCGAAGCAGCCTTCCACGGTCTGATGTGCTACGCCCGGCGTGGGGATCACGTGCAGCATATAGGCGTCCGCACCGCTCGCGACCAGGCCACTCACCAGCGCCGCCTCGAACATATAACTCGAGCGACGCGTGTCCTTACCCACGATGACGCGCGCCTTGCGCTCGCGGTTGGCGCCGTAATACCAGCCCACAAAACGGCCAATCTTATAAGCGTGCTCTACCGTCAGCCCAACGTTAGCCTCACCGCGAAAGCCGTCGGTGCCAAAGTACTTCATGCGCTCTCCTTACAAAATAGGGGCGAACAGATTGCCTGTCCGCCCCAAAATGGTACTCGATTATCTGCGCTACCAGAAAAACCCTACGCCGACGCGCTGTCGCGAGCCGCCTGGCATGTAGGAGTCTGACGCAGCGTAAGCGGCTTGTCCCCCGCCTCGGCTGACGTGGTCAGCGTATATGTGATCGTCGTCGTCTCGCCAGCATGCAGGTCAACGGTGCCCGAATAGAAGGGGATTCCATGCCACGTAGCGGCGCCAAGACCAAACTGGGTGCCCTCGACGGTCAGATCAGTAATGTTGCCGCCCGTCGGGGCAAACAACGAGACATTCAGACGCTCGTCGTCGCGCGCGGCATCGGGCGCGCTCGCCGCGACGTAGTCGGGCAGCTTGCCGGCCTCCTCCTGCGTCATGATGTTCGTCAGGGTAACGGTGATGCGATACGAGCATGTGCCGTCACCGTTCTTGATGCCCTGGCCAATCTGCGTATCGGCATTCAGGTACCAGTCGAGCTTGGAGAAGCTCAGGTTGTTAAAGTAGACACCAGCAACGGGATCTTCACTCGGGTCATCCGGATCGGGCAGCGAGGCGTCGATGTTCATCTCCTTGATAGCGTTCTGCTCGTCATCGTTTTTCATCCACGCGATCAGGCGGCCCTCTTCGGCACCGCGCTCAACGGCGCTGACAAGCTTCGTAACATCGACATCGCCGATACCGCCAAGGATCTTGTCGAAGGCAGCGCTGGCGACGGATGCAAAGATGCCGTCCGACTCCTCGACCGGATAGTTCCAGTACACATCGTGCATGAGGACCTTTGCGGCGTTGGTGCCGTCGACAACCGTTCCGTCGGGCAGCGACACGTTACCGACCAGGCCCAGCAGATACTGCAGGAACACCGGGTCGATACCCACGACGCCGTCAACGTCCTGGCCATATTGAGATTTCCACAGGGCTGCGACACGCTGCGAGTTGCGGGGCCAATCAGGCGAATAGGTATTGCCCGAGTTGTACAGGTTACTGTGGTTGCCGAACAGCGCCTCATCCTCTTCGTCGACGCTCTCGACTGCCTCATCCTCGCTGAGTCCAATGC